>NZ_CP125380.1:0-112500 GCF_034009455.1 Pseudomonas sp. P5_109 | reverse complement strand
GGCGAGTGAAGTCGATGGTGACTGACTGCTTGTTGCGATTGGCCGACAAGTAGTAGGCGGCCTCGCTGGTGTTCTCGCCATAAGCGTCTTTAAGGAACGGCGGCCCCCAGGCGCGCGTGTCATCGCCGTTACCGGGGCGCTCGACCTTGATCACTTCGGCCCCAAGATCGGCCAGGATCTGCCCGGCCCAAGGCCCGGCCAGTACCCGCGATAAATCCAGTACCCGCAGATGCGAAAGCGCGCCCATGGACGTTCTCCTATTAATAGAACGCCTGGATGCCGGTTTGCGCGCGACCGAGGATCAGTGCGTGGACGTCGTGTGTACCTTCATAGGTATTCACCACTTCGAGGTTCACCAGGTGGCGAGCGACACCGAACTCATCGGAGATGCCGTTGCCGCCCAACATATCGCGAGCCATGCGCGCGATGTCCAGGGACTTGCCGCACGAGTTGCGCTTCATCATCGAAGTGATTTCGACCGCCGCAGTACCTTCATCCTTCATACGACCCAGACGCAGGCAACCTTGCAGCGCCATGGTAATTTCGGTCTGCATGTCGGCCAGCTTCTTCTGGATCAACTGAGTGGCGGCCAATGGACGACCGAACTGTTGACGATCCAGGGTGTACTGGCGAGCGGTGTGCCAGCAGAACTCGGCTGCACCCAGCGCCCCCCAGGAGATGCCGTAACGCGCCGAGTTGAGGCAAGTGAAAGGACCTTTGAGGCCGCGCACATCCGGGAAGATGTTCTCTTCCGGCACGAACACGTTGTCCATGACGACTTCACCGGTGATCGATGCCCGCAGGCCAACCTTGCCGTGAATCGCCGGAGCGCTCAGGCCTTTCCAGCCTTTCTCCAGAACGAAGCCGCGGATGTCGCCGGCATCGTCCTTGGCCCAGACCACGAACACATCGGCGATGGGGCTGTTGGTGATCCACATCTTGCTGCCAGTGAGGCTGTAGCCGCCTTCGACTTTGCGCGCACGACTGATCATCGCGCCCGGGTCGGAACCGTGGTTAGGCTCGGTCAGACCGAAGCAACCGATCCACTCGCCCGAGGCCAGTTTCGGCAGGTACTTCTGCTTCTGCGCTTCGGTGCCGAATTCATTGATTGGCACCATTACCAGCGAGGACTGCACGCTCATCATCGAGCGATAGCCGGAGTCGATACGTTCGACTTCACGGGCAATCAGGCCGTAGCTGACGTAGTTCAGGCCACTGCCACCGTACTGCTCGGGGATGGTTGCACCCAACAGACCCACTTCGCCCATTTCGCGGAAGATCGCCGGATCGGTCTTCTCATGGCGGAAAGCTTCAAGAATGCGCGGCGCAAGGCTCTGCTGAGCGAACTGCGCAGCCGTGTCGCGAATCATGCGCTCTTCTTCAGTGAGCTGTTGATCCAGCAGCAGGGGATCGATCCAGTTGAAGCTAGCTTTACCGCCCATGAGTGTGTCCTCTCGAATCGGGTCAAATAACGTGGACTGATCCTAGGCCCGGTTCGGCGTTACGGCAAACGAGGATTTCGCATACTGTTGTGCTATTTTCTCACTCCGAAACGTCGCAGAAGAGCTTTTATGCGATGTATTAGTGAGGTTGACGTACATGCGCAGGAAGATACCCAGTACCACCGCCCTGATCAGCTTCGAGGCAGCGGCGCGCCACGAGAGCTTTACCAAGGCCGCCCAGGAACTGTCGCTGACCCAAGGGGCGATATGCCGACAGATCGCCAGCCTTGAAGAGTTCCTCGGCATAGAACTGTTCCGACGCTCGCGGCGCGGAGTGAAGCTGACGGAGGCCGGGCTTTCCTACAGCCGTCGGGTCGCCACTCAGCTCGACGCGGTCGAGCGAGACACCTTGTCGGTCATGGGCCAGCAGGGCGCCAACGTGATCGAGTTGGCCGTAGTTCCGACCTTCGGCACCCAATGGCTGCTGCCGCGACTCAAGGACTTCCAGCAAAAGCATCCGGAAGTGACGGTCAACCTGACCAACCGCACGCGCCCGTTCCTGTTCGCCGACACTGATTTTGATGCCGCCATCTACTTCGGTGATGCGGATTGGTCGGGCACAGAGTCCCACAGGCTGATGGGTGAAAATCCGATGCCCGTTTGCAGCCCCAACCTGCTCGGAAACAAGACCAGTCTGACGCCCGGTGAAATCGCCGATTTACCTCTCCTGCAACAAACCACTCGCCCTTATGCCTGGCGCCAATGGTTCGACTCCCAACACCTGAACGTACCCAGAGACATGACAGGCCCACGCTACGAGCTATTCTCAATGCTCGCCCAAGCAGCCATGCACGACATGGGCATTGCCCTGATACCGCCGTTCCTGATTCAAAGGGAGCTCAAAGAAAAACGTCTGGTGATCGCCAACCCGCAAGCACTGTCCAGCATCAAGGCTTATTACCTGATGATTCCCGAGCGAAAGGTTGAATCCGCGTCTTTAAGGGCATTTCGTGACTGGCTGGTAAATCAGGCGCACAGCTACAGCCTAGAGGGATAAAGGCTCAACGCCATTACTTGACCTCGTAGTCAGCAAAAAATAAGCCCTACAGATATAAGTATTTGTCGCATAGCGACAAACTGTATCGAGAAGCCGTACAAACGTACCACAAGCGCCTGACCACGCGGCTTTGCGCCACTATTTCGAAGCGATGCCGCATCATTCATACGGCCGATGTGTAAATTCTTCAATTTCGGCCAGAATCCTTGTAAAGCACGGTCTGCAAGGGATTGAACCGGTTGGTTGCGACATTCGGTCACGGGGTGACTTGTAGTTAATTTTCCGTCACCCGTCATAATCCCTTGAAGGGCACAAAGTTCGCCTGCAAAATGCCGCGCCCCGCCCTGATTTGGCGGGATCGTGCTGATCGGCCGCCCCAGCCGCACCATCCGTAGTGCATGGGTTTACTCAATAAGATCACGCAGGAGATTTGACGTGCACATTGGTGTTCCTCTCGAAACCCAGACCGGTGAAACACGGGTTGCTGCAACCCCGGAAACCATCAAGAAGCTGATCGGCCAGGGCCATAAGGTCACTGTACAAAGCGGCGCCGGCATTAATGCCAGCGTTGTCGACAGTGCCTATGAAGCGGCAGGCGCAACCATTGGCAGCGCCAATGACGCGTTTGGCGCAGAGCTGGTTTTGAAGGTGGTCGCCCCCAGCGACAGCGAGCTGGCGCTGATTAAAAGCGGCACCGTTGTGGTGGGGATGCTCAACCCGTTCAGCAATGAAACCATCGCCAAAATGGCCGAGTGCGGCATTACCGCCTTCGCCCTGGAAGCCGCCCCCCGCACTTCCCGTGCGCAGAGCCTGGACGTGCTGTCGTCGCAAGCCAACATCGCCGGCTATAAAGCCGTGTTGCTGGCCGCGCACTACTACCCGCGCTTCATGCCGATGCTGATGACCGCTGCCGGTACCGTAAAGGCCGCTCGCGTGCTGATTCTCGGCGCTGGCGTGGCCGGTTTGCAGGCCATCGCTACGGCGAAACGCCTGGGTGCGGTGATCGAAGCGTCTGACGTGCGTCCTGCGGTAAAAGAGCAGATCGAATCCCTCGGCGCCAAGTTTGTCGACGTGCCTTACGAGACAGATGAAGAGCGTGAATGCGCCGTCGGTGTCGGCGGTTACGCCCGCCCGATGCCGGCCAGTTGGATGCAGCGTCAGGCCCTGGCCGTGCACGAGCGCGCCAAACAGGCTGACATCGTCATCACCACCGCGCTGATTCCCGGCCGCAAGGCACCGACGCTGCTCAGCGCGGAAACCGTGGCCCAGATGAAGCCGGGCTCGGTGGTCATCGACCTCGCGGCCGCCCAGGGCGGCAACTGCCCGCTGACCGTGGCCGATCAGGTGGTCGTCGAAAATGGCGTTACCATCGTTGGCCCGACCAACCTGGCCGGCGCCGTGGCGGCTGACGCTTCGGCGCTGTATGCCCGCAACCTGCTGGACTTCATGAAACTGTTGTTCGATAAAGAAGGACAACTGGTGATCAACCTTGAAGACGACATCGTCGCCGCGTGCCTGATGTGCCGCGACGGCCAGATCGTGCGCAAGAACGGCTGAGGATAAAAACAATGGAAGACATGCTGATCTCTCACGGTATCTACAACCTGATCATCTTCGTGCTGGCCATCTATGTTGGCTACCACGTGGTCTGGAACGTGACACCTGCACTGCACACGCCACTGATGGCGGTGACCAACGCCATTTCCGCCATTGTGATCGTCGGCGCCATGCTCGCCGCCGCCCTCACCGTGACCCCGTTGGGCAAGACCATGGGCACCCTGGCCGTGGCCCTGGCCGCCGTCAACGTGTTTGGTGGCTTCCTGGTGACCCGGCGCATGCTGGAAATGTTCAAGAAGAAAGCTGCCAAGGCTCCGGCTGCCAAGGCCGAAGCAGTCAAGGCTGAGGTGCAGCAAGCATGAGCATGAACCTGGTTACTTCCCTGTATTTGATCGCCTCGGTCTGCTTCATCCAGGCGCTAAAGGGCCTTTCGCACCCCACCACGTCGCGTCGCGGCAACCTGTTCGGCATGCTCGGCATGGGCCTGGCGATTCTCACCACGGTCGGCCTGATCTACAAGTTGGGTGCCGAACTTGCCCACGACGGTATCGTCTACGTGATCGTCGGCCTGCTGATCGGCGGCACCGCCGGTTCGATCATGGCCAAACGCGTTGAAATGACCAAGATGCCCGAACTGGTCGCCTTCATGCACAGCATGATCGGCCTGGCCGCGGTGTTCATCGCCATCGCGGCGGTCGTCGAGCCGCAGTCGCTGGGTATCGTTGCGCAACTGGGTGATGCGATCCCGGCCGGTAACCGCCTGGAACTGTTCCTCGGTGCCGCCATTGGTGCGATCACCTTCTCCGGTTCGGTCATCGCCTTCGGCAAGCTGTCGGGCAAGTACAAGTTCCGCCTGTTCCAGGGCGCACCGGTACAGTTCACCGGCCAACACAAACTGAACCTGTTGCTGGGCGTGGCCACACTGGCGCTGGGCATCACCTTCATGCTGACCGGCGACCTCAACGCCTTCGCCTTGATGCTGGCCCTGGCCTTCATCATGGGTGTGCTGATCATCATCCCGATCGGTGGCGCGGACATGCCAGTGGTCGTGTCGATGCTCAACAGCTACTCCGGCTGGGCCGCAGCGGGTATCGGCTTCTCGCTGAACAACTCGATGCTGATCATCGCCGGTTCGCTGGTAGGCTCAAGCGGTGCGATCCTCTCGTACATCATGTGCAAGGCGATGAACCGCTCCTTCTTTAATGTACTGCTCGGCGGTTTCGGCAATACAGCCGACGCAGGCCCTGCAGGCGCCAAGGAAGCCCGCCCGGTGAAATCCGGTTCGGCTGACGATGCGACCTTCCTGCTGACCAACGCCGACACCGTGATCATCGTTCCGGGCTATGGCCTGGCGGTCGCACGGGCGCAGCATGCGCTGAAGGAACTGACCGAGAAGCTGACCCATCGCGGCGTCACCGTGAAGTACGCGATCCACCCGGTGGCCGGTCGTATGCCGGGCCATATGAACGTATTGCTGGCCGAGGCCGAAGTGCCTTACGACCAGGTGTTCGAGATGGAAGACATCAACTCCGAGTTCGGCCAGGCCGACGTGGTGCTGGTGTTGGGTGCCAACGACGTGGTCAACCCGGCCGCGAAGAACGATCCGAAATCGCCGATTGCCGGCATGCCGATCCTCGAAGCGTTCAAGGCCAAGACCATCATCGTCAACAAGCGCTCGATGGCCAGCGGCTATGCCGGGCTGGACAACGAACTGTTCTACCTGGACAAAACCATGATGGTGTTCGGTGACGCTAAAAAGGTCATCGAGGACATGGTCAAAGCCGTCGACTAACCCTCTGCGGCACACAGAACGCCCCGACTCGTCGGGGCGTTTTTGTTTGCGAAAATCGTCGGACAAACTATTCTTTTGTTACCGATCCGGTAACGGTGTTTTGCTTGAAAGGCCCGGAATAGACGCCTCGATTGCGACCTTGGTAGCGGGACAGAAGCCGGCGCAATTCACTAGACTGCACGTCCTGCTACCTGTTGCCCGAGATAACAATCCATGTACCGTGACCGTATTCGCCTGCCTTCGTTGTTGGACAAAGTGATGAGCGCTGCCGACGCCGCCGCCATGATTGAAGACGGCATGACCGTCGGCATGAGTGGTTTTACTCGCGCTGGCGAAGCCAAGGCCGTTCCCCAGGCGCTGGCCGAACGCGCCAAGGTCACGCCGCTGAAGATCAGCCTGATGACTGGCGCAAGCCTGGGCAACGACCTCGACAAGCAGCTGACCGAAGCTGGCGTGCTGTCGCGACGCATGCCGTTTCAGGTCGACAGCACCCTGCGCAAGGCGATCAACGCCGGTGAAGTCATGTTCATCGACCAGCACTTGTCGGAAACCGTGGAGCAATTGCGCAACCAGCAATTGAAACTGCCGGACATTGCCGTGATTGAAGCCGTCGCGATCACCGAGCAAGGGCATATCGTGCCAACCACCTCGGTAGGCAACTCGGCCAGCTTCGCGATTTTCGCCAAGCACGTGATCGTCGAGATCAACATGGCGCACAACCCGAACCTCGAAGGTTTGCACGACATCTACATTCCGACCTATCGTCCAACCCGAACCCCGATTCCATTGGTCAAGGTGGATGACCGCATCGGCAGCACCGCCATCCCGATTCCAGCGGAAAAAATCGTCGCCATCGTGGTCACCAACCAGGCTGACTCCCCCTCCACGGTGCTGGCACCGGACGCCGAGACCCAGGCCATTGCCGACCACCTGATCGACTTCTTCAAGCAGGAAGTGGCAGCCGGGCGCATGACCAACAAGCTCGGCCCGCTGCAAGCCGGTATCGGTACCATCGCCAACTCGGTGATGTGTGGCCTGATCGACTCGCCGTTCGAAGACCTGACGATGTATTCCGAGGTGCTGCAAGACTCGACCTTCGACCTGATCGACGCTGGCAAGCTGAGCTTTGCTTCCGGCAGCTCGATCACCCTGTCGAGCCGGCGTAATGCCGATGTGTTCGGCAATCTGGAGCGCTACAAGGACAAGCTGGTTCTGCGCCCGCAGGAGATTTCCAACCACCCTGAAGTCGTGCGTCGCCTGGGCATCATCGGCATCAACACCGCCCTGGAGTTCGACATCTATGGCAACGTCAACTCCACTCACGTCTGCGGCACGCGGATGATGAACGGCATCGGTGGCTCGGGCGACTTCGCGCGCAACGCGCACCTGTCCGTGTTCGTGACCAAGTCGATCGCCAAGGGCGGTGCGATCTCCAGCGTGGTGCCGATGGTCAGCCATGTTGACCACACCGAACATGACGTCGACATCCTCGTGACCGAAGTGGGCCTGGCAGACTTGCGAGGCCTGGCGCCGCGGGAGCGCGCCCGGATCATCATCGACAAGTGCGTGCACCCGGATTACCGCCAGGCGCTGAATGATTACTTCACTGCCGCATGCGCCATCGGCGGACACACCCCACACATCCTGCGTGACGCCCTCAGCTGGCACATAAACCTGGAAGAAACCGGGCAAATGCTGAAGAAGTAATTGGTACAGAAAGCAGCTGGCGCAAACACAGTTTCGTCAGCTTGCTCTTGCCCTTCTCGCGATATGAAAAAAACTGTACTGCTGTACTGGTCATTTCCTACGGGAAACTCCCACCAAATCGAGCCAAAACTGCATTTTTGCACTTAAATAGTGCAGACAAGTACAGTTGCCTCAATTTCGACCAGTACACCCCCTATAAACAGTTAACTGAGCTCTCACAATACAGATGAACTGTATCTACAGAGGCTAGGCAAACAAGAGGATCATGGGCACCAGTTAAACCACTACCTAATCCCGCCACAAGCGGAAGGATGACCACCATGGAACGTACACTCAGTTCCGATCTGTTCTTCGAAGACACTGCTGCAAAAACCCAGGCTTCCCTGCCTCTGCGCGTTATCGCCAACCTGATGCTGTGGCAGCGCCGCATCACCAGCCGCCATCAATTGGCTCGCTTGGATTCGCGTCTGCTGGCTGACGCCGGGATTAGCGAAGCACAACGCTACGAAGAGCTGAGCAAGCCGTTCTGGCGCTAAGTTAGCGTCGCTGGCTCTGACCTTAAGGTCCACCGCCAGCAACCCGAATTGAAAAAACAAAACCCGTCGTGGGAAACCACGACGGGTTTTGTCGTTTTGGCCTGTCGATTCTGCACTTACAGTAGGGGAATCTCGATACCAGTACAGTTTGCACAATATGCAAACTGGATGAGTACAATATCACTGCAGTGTGTCTGTAACAGATATTCGGCGGGTGTCAGCATGGAGCTCTTCACTTATCGGACAGGGACCGTGCCATGAAAAACCTACAGGATTGTTCCATTCCTTCAGCTCAAGCGAGACCTTGCCTGCGCTGGCTTCGAGGGCTGCCGAAGGGACTCTTCGCTGGCCTGGAAAGGGCGAGAACGCGACGCTTGCTGGCTCAACTCGATGATCGTCAGCTAGCGGATCTGGGTATCAGCCACGCCGACCGTAGCAATGAATTGGACAAACCGTTCTGGCGCTGACTTCCTGCTTGCAGGGTCGGGACTGTTCGAACTGACACATACAGGCCTAATATCACTCCAGAACGTGGCGAACGCCGAGTGCCTGGCGTCTGACTTTGCAGACACTGCGCCATATTTCAATTGGTCTACCCAAAGGAGTTACCCCATGTCCCGACTTCGCCTGCTTAGCGCTGCGGCCCTGTTTGCCGTGGCTGCCAGTGCCCAAGCCACCAGCTTCATCGTGACCACGGATGCGGTTGTCAACGCGCTCAAAGCCACGTCTGATGCGACCACCAACATCGTCTCGTCGTCGTTCAAGGATGACAAGATCGTCCTCGCCGCCCGTGACGACGCCGCCAGCTTCGTCGCTACCGAAGGCTCCATCCGCGGTGTGAAGCTGGAAAGCGCCCTCGACCACATTCGCCACAAGGCGCCGCAACTGAGTGCAACAGACGCACAGCTGGCCCAGGCGATCCTGACGATCTAATCGGCTATACAGACATGGGGCACGCCAGGCGTGTCCCAATGTTTCAGCGCTGGCTCTAGACCGGCCCTTGCGCTAGCCTTGGGACTCATTTTCAACTGTCGAGTCTCATGCGTTTTCCTTCCAGCCTCTTGATCACTCCAGTCTTTCTCGCCCTTGGTTACTGCGGATCGGCCCACGCTTTTGACGCCTTCAACCTGTCCACCCAAGGCACCGTTGCCAGTGGTTACGCCACAAGCCTCGTGACCTCCGCCCCCTTCGACCATAAACTACTGCTCGCCGCCCATGATGACGCCGCGGCATTCATTGCCAGTGACGGCCAGTTGCGAGGCGCACGGCTGGAGTCGGCCCTGCGGTATCTGCGCCGAACCCACGCAAAACTTCATGCCAGCGACCTTGAACTGGCACAAGCAATTCTCGTCCAATAGTTATCCCTGTTTCTCTGGAGTCGTTCCATGCGTAATCCGCTGATTGCCGCCACCTTAGGCCTGCTGCTGTTGGCTGATGTGACCCAGGCACATACTCTGGTTGCCACCAGTAACATTCTGATCCGTGCTACCCAGCGCACCCTCGATTTCACGTCCGACACCACCACGTCCATCCGCGACTCGAAAATCGTGCGCGAAGCTCAGGACGACGCCGCCAGTTTCGTTGCCAGCAATGGCGACATTCGTGGCGCTCACCTGGAATCCGCTTTCGACTTGCTGCGCACCCGCGTGCCGGAAGCCCGCGACGCCAGTGATCAGGATCTCGCCGAAGCCATCCTCGCACTGTGAGGCGTCCAGGCGCCTGGCTGCTGGCCGGAGCCCTGTTGCTGCTTGGCAACACGGCCCACGCAGGCCTTCAATTACAGCTCAAGACCGAAGGTCTGACTCCCGCGCAACAGCAAGCCAGCCAGGCCCTGCTCGATGAAGCCATGCAGGCGCTGCCGCCACGCTTCATCGAGCAGTTGGACCGACGTATCGTCGTCGGCTGGACCGATGACATGCCGCGCAATGCCTACGGCCAGGCATCATTGGTGTCCGAGCTCGATCTGAACCGCAACCTGCTCGCCGGACTCACCGATGGCAGCGCCGCGAGCAAAAAAACCCATCGCCCCCATGGCACCGTTCGCCGGGAAATGCTGGCCACTGTGTTGCACGAACTGACTCACATCTACGACCGCTCGCGCCTGTGGCAGGATGCCGAGCGCAAGCTGATTCAGAGCTGCACCCGGCGCAGCAACAGCTCGGGGCTGGTGGGCATTCCCGATCAATGTCGGGGCCAGTCCGATCGGCGGTTTACCCTCAGTGACGATCCGCGCCTGCTCGACCTCGCCGGCTGGCAACAATACGTAGGCCGTCGCGGTGAACGCGAACAGCACAATCGCCAGATTGCCCGTAGTCCGGATATCTACGAGACCAGCAGCCCAAAGGAATTCGTCGCGGTCAACATGGAGTACTTCCTCCTCGACCCGAGCTACGCTTGCCGTCGCCCTGCGCTGTACCGCTACTACAAGGAACATTTCGGCTGGGCGCCCGCCGCCAAGGACTCCTGCAGCAAGACCTTCGCTTTCCTGAATGCCGGCAACGACTTCGCCAAGACACCTTTGGCCCAGATCGATCCGGAACGGGTCTATGCTGTCGACTACCTGCTCGCCGAGGCCAACCAGAACCTGTTCAGCCGCTGGGGCCACAGCATGTTGCGCCTGGTGATCTGCGCACCGGGCCGTCCCCGTGGCCCGGATTGTCGTCTGGACCTGGACCAGCACCTGGTGCTGTCGTACCGCGCCTTCGTCGGCGACGTACAACTGTCGAGCTGGGATGGTCTGGTCGGCAAGTACCCGTCGCGGCTGTTTATCCTGCCGCTGTCCCAGGTCATCGACGAATACACCAAGACCGAGCTGCGCAGCCTCGCCTCCGTACCGCTGAACCTCTCGCGCACAGAGATCGAGGAGATGGTGGGACGTGCCGCCGAGATGCACTGGAGTTACGACGGCAACTACTTCTTCCTGTCCAACAACTGCGCGGTGGAAGAACTGAAACTGCTGCGCGGCGGGACCAACAACCCGCAATTGGTTGGACTCGACAACATCATGCCCAACGGTTTGCTGGAAGTGCTCAAGGGCCGAGGCCTGGCGGATACCAGCGTGCTGGATGATCCCAAGGAAGCGCTGCGACTGGGCTACCGCTTCGACTCCTTCCGCGATCGCTATCAGGCCATGTTTGAAGTGCTGAAAAAGCACTTGCCGGTCAAACAGGAAAACGTTGAAGACTGGCTCGACTTGAAAGCCGCGGAGCGTCGGCAATGGTTCGACCAGGCCGATTTGCGCACCAGTGCGGCATTGCTTCTGCTGGAACAAGCGAGCTTCCGTCGGCAGTTGCTGCTGGCTCAGGATGAAGTCAAACAGCGTTACCTGGGCGCCCGAGAGCTGAAGAATGGCGGCATGGACAAGGCCAACGAGACGCTCAAGGACATTCTCGCCAACAGTGGCTTCCTCAGCCGTCCGGCGGAACTGCTGGGCACCAACGGTTATGGCTTGCCGCAGGCGAGCGAGTGGAAGCATCTGGAAGCGGAAAGCAGCCAGCGCCAGCAACAGCTCCTGGCGCTGTCCGGGGATCTGGACAAGGAAGTGAGGGCGTTGCTCGATCCGAGCCGTGCCGCCGAAATGGCCGCCAACGAGGCCAACATGAAACAGATTGGTGAGCACCTGCGCAAACTGCACAAGGCCGCCGGCGGGTTAGAGCTGCCCTGATCTATAACCCGTGGGCTTGCTCGCGAAAGCGGTGTATCAGTCAACATCGATGTTGAAGCTGATGGCCTATTCGCGAGCAAGCCCGCTCCCACAGGGATTCAGTGTTCAGCCCACTGACTGGCCCGTCAGTACAGAACCCCCTGCAGGACCTCATAGACAATCCCGGTTCCCGCCGCGATCAGCACAACGTCCGCGCCCGCACGGCGCCATTCGTAGCCCGGGTAATACGGCAACCGGCTCAACGCACGGTTATCCAGCCGTTCGCCGTAATAGCCACGAGGCAACGGCCTGCCACGCACCACGATGACACCCGGTGGTGGCGGTGCGCCGCGGACGAAATAACCGTGATTGTCGTGGATCGTCTGGCGAACAGGAGCGAAGTCCCGTGGTGGAGGCCCGCCACGATGGTTGTCCTGTGGCCCCCGGTGATCATCGCCGTGATAGTCACCATGGTTATCGTAATGGCCGTGATCGTCGTGTTGATCGGCATTGGCATGCAGGGTCGCGCCGAGCAGCAGCACACCGACGCTGGCAATCAGGCGTTTCGACATTTTCATCTGGTCTTTCCTCACAACACACACAGCAAAAAGGGCTTCAGAACGTAGTCCTGAAGCCCTCGGTCTTGCTGTTTAGTCTGTGCCGCGAGGCTCTAATTCCTCTGTATCAGGAACTTTACCTTCAGCTGACGCGGGCTTTACGCACGCCATCGGCCAACGCCGAGCACAGGCTCAGCACGCCATCCACGGCTTGTTCCGGGGAGGTCGCATTGGCGATGTGATCGATCAACGCCGAGCCCACCACAACACCATCGGCCAGACGCGCGATGGACGCCGCCTGTTCCGGAGTGCGGATACCAAAACCGATGCTGATCGGCAGGTCGGTATGGCGACGCAGACGGGCGACTGCTTCCTCGACGTGTTCCAGCGTGGCGGCGCCGGCGCCGGTCACACCGGCCACCGAGACGTAGTAGACGAAGCCGGAGCTGCCGTTGAGGACGGTTGGCAGGCGCACGTCGTCGGTGGTTGGCGTGGTCAGGCGAATGAAGTCCAGGCCCGCTGCCTGCGCCGGATCGCACAGCTCGCCGTTATGTTCAGGCGGCAGGTCGACCACGATCAGGCCATCAACACCGGCCTCCTTGGCTTCGGCGATGAAGCGCGGCACACCGTACATGTGGATCGGGTTGAAGTACCCCATCAGCACCAGCGGCGTTTCGTTGTTGTCCTGGCGGAACTCGCGAACCATTTGCAGGGTTTTCGCCAGGTTCTGCTTGGCACCCAGCGCACGGATGTTGGCGAGCTGGATGGCCGGGCCGTCAGCCATCGGGTCGGTGAAGGGCATGCCCAGTTCGATCACGTCGGCACCAGCCGCCGGCAAGCCCTTGAGGATTGCCAGGGACGTGTCGTAGCCAGGGTCACCGGCGGTCACGAAGGTCACCAGGGCGGCGCGGTTCTGTTCCTTGAGTTCGGCAAAACGCGTTTGCAGGCGGCTCATCAGTGTTTCTCCTGCTTTGCTGGCTCTTGTAGAGAGTTTTCCATGTGGTGCATCACGGTCTGCATGTCTTTGTCGCCACGGCCGGACAGGTTGACCACCATCAGGTGATCTTTTGGCAGGCTCGGTGCGCGCTTGAACACCTCAGCCAGGGCATGGGCGCTTTCCAGGGCAGGGATGATCCCTTCCAGGCGGCAGCACTGGTGGAACGCGGCGAGGGCTTCGTCGTCGGTCACCGAGGTGTACTGAACACGGCCGATGTCATGCAACCAGGCGTGTTCCGGGCCGATGCCCGGGTAGTCCAGGCCAGCGGAGATCGAGTGGGCGTCGATGATCTGGCCATCGTCGTCCTGCAGCAGGAAGGTGCGGTTGCCGTGCAGCACGCCTGGAACGCCGCCATTCAGGCTGGCCGCATGCTTGCCGGTCTCGATGCCGTAGCCGGCGGCTTCAACGCCGATGATCTCGACACTCTTGTCGTCGAGGAACGGGTGGAACAGGCCCATGGCGTTGGAACCACCGCCAATGCACGCCACCAGGCTGTCTGGCAGACGACCTTCCTGGGCTTGCAGCTGTTCACGGGTTTCCTTGCCGATCACGGCCTGGAAGTCGCGGACCATCGCCGGGTAAGGGTGCGGACCGGCCACGGTGCCGATCAGGTAGAAGGTGCTGTCGACGTTGGTTACCCAGTCACGCAGGGCTTCGTTCATCGCGTCTTTCAGCGTGCCGGTGCCGGCTACCACCGGGATTACCTCGGCGCCCAGCAACTTCATGCGGAACACGTTGGCCTGCTGACGTTCGATGTCAGTGGTGCCCATGTAGATCACGCAATCCAGACCGAAACGCGCAGCGACGGTGGCCGTGGCCACACCGTGCATGCCGGCGCCAGTCTCGGCGATGATGCGTTTCTTGCCCATGCGCCGCGCCAGCAGGATCTGGCCGATGCAGTTGTTGATCTTGTGCGCGCCGGTGTGGTTCAGCTCTTCGCGCTTGAGGTAGATCTTCGCGCCGCCACAGAACTCGGTCAGACGCTCGGCGAAGTACAGCGGGCTTGGACGTCCGACGTAGTCGCGCTGGAAGTAGGCCAGTTCTTCCTTGAATGCAGGATCTTCCTTGGCCAGTTCAT
This sequence comes from Pseudomonas sp. P5_109, assembly GCF_034009455.1. Taxonomy (NCBI): domain Bacteria; kingdom Pseudomonadati; phylum Pseudomonadota; class Gammaproteobacteria; order Pseudomonadales; family Pseudomonadaceae; genus Pseudomonas; species Pseudomonas sp. P5_109. Next base: position 98,134 of record NZ_CP125380.1, on the reverse strand, counting down.
ATTCGCGGGCCAGGTCGAGGATCAACGGCATCAGGGTTTCGGCAACGTAGCGGCCACCGAACGCGCCAAACAGGCCGTTGGCGTCAGGGCCGTTGCGCAGATTAGTCTGGGTCATGGGGCGCTCCAGTTGAATGCATGAAGTAGTGCGTAAAGAGAGAGTGGGGTTCACTCTACCCCTGACGCCCCGAGCTGAAAACCGATAAGATCGCCACAACCTGTCAGGAAAACTCACAGATCAAATGAGCCATGACCTTCCTCCGCTGAACGCGCTTCGCGCCTTCGAAGCCACTGCCCGCTTGAACAGCGTCAGTCAGGCCGCCGAGCAGCTCCACGTCACCCATGGCGCGGTCAGCCGGCAATTGAAAGTGCTGGAGGAGCACCTGGGGGTTAGCCTGTTCATCAAGGACGGGCGCGGCCTGAAACTCACAGATGCCGGGTTGCGGCTGCGTGACGCCAGCAGCGAGGCCTTCGAGCGCCTGCGCAACGTTTGCGCCGAACTCACACAAAGCACGGCCGATGCACCATTCGTGCTCGGTTGTTCGGGAAGCCTGCTGGCGCGATGGTTTATCCCGCGACTGGGGAGGCTCAACGCTGACCTGCCGGACTTGCGCCTGCACCTGTCAGCCGGAGAAGGTGACCTCGATCCAAGAAGGCCGGGGCTGGATGCCTTGCTGGTTTTCGCCGAACCACCCTGGCCCGCGGACATGCAGGTTTTTGAGCTGGCCAGCGAGCGCATCGGTCCGGTCCTGAGCCCGCGGTTCGCCGGCTATGAACGGCTCAAGGACGCACCGGACGCTGCACTGCTGAGCGAACCCTTGCTGCACACCACCTCGCGCCCGCAAGCCTGGCCAAGCTGGGCGCAACCTCGCGGCCTCGACGCCAGGGCGTTGAAGTACGGCCAGGGGTTCGAACATTTGTATTATTTGCTCGAAGCCGCCGTCGCGGGCCTGGGTGTGGCGATTGCGCCCGAACCCCTGGTGACGGAAGACTTGAAGGCTGGCCGCCTGGTTGCACCCTGGGGCTTCAGTGAAACCCCGGCACAACTGGCGTTGTGGCTACCCAAGCGCGCCGCGGACGGGCGCGCCCGGCAACTGGCGCAGTGGCTCAAGAACGAGCTGCGGCGAGCGGATTAATCACGCTTGCACAACAGATAAGCGGCCAGCAGGCCCAATGCGCCCACGGCGACACCGGCTGTTGTCCAGGGGTGTTCCTGGGCGTAGTCCCGGGTGGCAATCCCGGTTTCGCGGGTTTTGACCTTGACCTCTTCATAGGCATCGGCAAGCAGATGGCGCGAGTGCTTCAAGGCATTCTCGGCGTTGCTTTTCAGGGTCTTGAGGGTTTTACGCGACTCGTCCGAAGCGTCGTCCTTCAGGTTTTCCAAAGACTTGAGCAGACTCTCGATCTCCGCTTCCATGCTTTGCAATGAGGCTTTGCGTAACGAAGTGTTGGCCATGGTGGCTCTCCTGCATAAGTGATGAGTGGCGTGTGATGGTTGGGACTTCGTGGGTTCGAGAAAGTGCAGAAAATCTGAACTTCGCACTGAGGACGGCCAACAGAAGAAATCGGAAAAATCACTGCTAGGCTGTAATTCATACGCCAAGGAGAACGCCATGTCTGACCATCACACCTACAAGAAAGTCGAGCTGATCGGCTCGTCCACCAGCAGTATCGAAGATGCGATCAACAACGCGCTGGCCGAAGCCAGCAAAAGCATCAAGCACATGGAATGGTTTGAAGTGACCGAGACCCGCGGGCACATCAGGGACGGCAAGGCTGCGCACTTTCAAGTTACCTTGAAAGTAGGATTCCGGATTGCCAGCAGCTGACTTTGCGCTAGTCTTCTGAACTTGCACGCCGGCCAAATGCCATAGGGAATGGCAAAACGCTGCATGAGTGCGTCCGGCTGATGGCTGGTTACCCCTATGATCCGACCAGGGAATGCAACCGATGAAGAAGTTTATGTTGGCGGTAGGTTTGTTGAGCATTGCGGGGAGCGCATTGGCGGGTGGCAAGCCATGCGAAGAGTTGAAAGCCGAAATCGCAGCGAAACTTGATGCGAAGGGCGTTTCCGGTTATTCGCTGGAGATTGTCAATAAAGGTGCCGCTGCCGGCGGGAAAGTCGTTGGTAAATGCGAAGCGGGCGCCAAAGTGATCGTCTATAAAAAATAGGCTGATTCTCGCCTGAATGAAAAAGCCGACGCTCTGGCGCCGGCTTTTTCATGCCTTTCACTGGTTTGGAGGCCCCCTCATCGTCGACTCGGGCACGACCCCTGGTAGGAGCTGGCTTGCCAGCGATGGTCGTTAACGATAACGCGTATGATCTGGATAAACGCGGCGCACTTGAGCCCATCGCCGGCAAGCCGGCTCCTACAGTTTCCCGTGAAGTATCAGCCTCGCATGACCTGCGCCAGCAGCTCGTAGGAATGCACGCGATCCGAATGTTCGTACAGGTCACAGGTGAAAATCAGCTCGTCTGCCTGGGTCTGTTCGATCAGGACCTCGAGCTTGGCGCGGATTTTCTGCGGGCTGCCGATCATGGCCAGGCCAAGAAAATCATGCACGGCCTCTTTCTCATGGGGCAGCCACAGGCCGTCCATGGTCTTCACTGGCGGACGCTGTACCAGGCTTTGGCCACGCATCAGGGCGAGAATCCGCTGGAATACCGAAGTTGCCAGGTAATCGGCCTGCTCATCGGTATCGGCTGCCACCAATGGCACACCGAGCATCACGTAGGGTTTGTCCAAAACGGCTGACGGCTTGAAGTGATTGCGGTAGACCCGAATCGCTTCATGCATGAAGCGCGGCGCGAAATGCGAAGCGAAGGCGTAGGGCAAACCGCGTTCGCCCGCCAGCTGTGCGCTGAACAGGCTCGACCCCAACAACCAGACCGGCACATTGGTCCCGGTTCCCGGCATGGCGATGATGCGTTGATCCGGGGTCCGTGGCCCGAGGTAGCGCACCAGTTCCGCCACATCTTCCGGGAAGTCGTCGGCGCTGCCGGAGCGTTCACGGCGCAACGCACGTGCGGTCATTTGATCGGAACCGGGCGCGCGCCCCAGGCCCAGGTCGATCCGGCCCGGATAGAGGCTTTCCAGGGTGCCGAACTGTTCGGCGATCACCAGCGGTGCGTGGTTGGGCAACATCACCCCGCCCGAACCGACTCGAATGGTCGACGTACCACCGGCCAGGTAACCGAGCAGCACAGAAGTCGCGGAGCTGGCGATGCCGTCCATGTTGTGGTGTTCAGCCACCCAGAAGCGGTTGTAACCGAACTTCTCGACGTGCTGCGCCAGGTCCAGCGAGTTGCGCAGCGACAGGGCCGCGCTGCCGTTCTCGCGCACAGGCACCAGATCGAGGGTCGAGAACTTGATATCGGACAGTCGTTTCATAAACCTGCTTCTCCAATTGAGGGCGCAGGTTTGTTCTTGCGAACGCAAACCTGCCAAATCCAAAAGCCTGTTCATGCAATGTGGGCATATACCCGAGATTCAATAGCCAGGTAAAAAATCCCGCGAAAAAAGCAGATTGATCGGACGAGGTGAACTTTGCCCCGCCGTCTATCCTCACAACCCTGACAATCAAAAACCACGAAGGCGCGACGATTCGCGTCGCTCTTGAGGAGACAGGCATGGCTATCGTGAAGAAAGCATCGGCCCATTGGGAAGGTGATCTGAAAACGGGTATCGGCTCGATTTCCACAGAAACCGGCGTACTCCGGGAAGCGCCCTACGGTTTCAAGGCACGCTTCGAAGGCGGCCGGGGCACCAACCCCGAAGAGTTGATCGGCGCGGCCCACGCCGGCTGTTTCTCAATGGCGTTTTCGATGATTCTCGGTGATGCCGGCCTGAAGGCCGATAGCATCGATACCCAGGCAGAAGTCACTCTGGATCAAGTGGACGGCGGCTTTGCGATCACCGCAGTGAAATTGATCCTGAAAGCGAAAATCCCCGGGGCAACCCAGGCGAAGTTCGAAGAACTCAGCAACAAGGCCAAAGAGGGTTGTCCGGTATCCAAGGTGCTGAATGCGAAGATCAGCCTGGAGGCAACATTGGTCAGCTAGATTTTCGTTGAAAACAAAAGATCGCAGCCCTGCGCAACCTGCCGGATCACTCGGTAAAGGTTTCTCAAGACTGCGATCTTTTTTGCGTCGCGACAGACTTGCCCGCTAAAACTGTGGTCGAATAAATGACAGCAGCGAAAACCCATGACTGTATGTGCTGCTTCAAAGGAGCTTCAACCATGAAACGTTTTGCCCTGGCGGTTATCTGTTGCGCACTGGCCACTTCGGCCCTCGCGGCACCAAAACCCTGCGAAGAACTCAAGGCCGAGATCGAAGCCAAGATCCAGGCCCGTGGCGTCAGCGCCTACACACTTGAAATCGTCAGCAATGACGAAGTGCATGACCAGAACATGGTCGTTGGCTCGTGCGAAAACGGCACCAAGAAGATCATCTACCAGAAGAACGATCGCTGATACCTCACATCAGGCAGTAGGATTCCCGATCTTCCGCGAGGATCTCGCGCTTGGCGTTGTACAGCCGGGCACCGGGGACCATTGCAATGGAACGGCCTTCGAGCACATATCGCTGGCCGGCTTCGAAATGATCGTAATTGATGGTCAGGTAGCACAGCCGTTCAGAGGGGCCGCTCATCATGCCCAATCCGCCACCGGGTACTTCAAAGTCGAAACGGACGATCAGCTCGTGGCTACCGGGCGTGACTTCGAAAAAACGCCCGTCACGCAGGCGTTGTTTATCCAGTCGTTCGGCCATCAACAATTTGTCGTTAGGGAAGGGCGTAGAGAATTCGACCCAGGCCATTTGTGGATTAGGTGTCGGCATCGGGCTCTGGCAGCCCGCGACAACACCGGCGGCGAGTAACAGCATCAACCTGCGCATGATGGATGTCCCAAGGGATGTGCATCCAGCATAACGCCGATCAGGTGTGTTGACAGCCCGCGGGCGTGCCTTGGCCAATCACTTTGCGCTGTTGATCGTAGAGTTTCGCCCAAGGCCGAAAACCGATGTTCCCCGCCTGAAGCTCATAACGCTCGCCCGCGTTGAAGTCGTTGAATTTCACGTTCAACTGGCAATCGCGCCACAACGGCTCGGCGTCAGGGCCGATGTTGGTGGGCTGGACCGAGAACTGGTAACGGACCGTCAACTCATGGCCTCCGGGTTGGACCTGGAAATAGCGTTTATCGTCGATGGCCTTGTCATCGACCTCCAGTGCCTGCAACGCGGTATCTTCTTGCTTCGAGTCCAGGTCGATCCAGGCTTGCGCAGGATCATGGCGGGGTAATCCGAAACCGGCACAGCCGGTCAGCAACAGCAGGCTTGCTGTCAGTATCATCGTGCGCATAGCGGAGCTCCAGTCTGGCGGGATAGTCTTGTGGAAAGACTCTCCAAGGAAGAATTATTGTGATCAGGCCGCTTCCTAGCCTTGGGTTACTTGATCGCGTTTTTCGCGTTTTGTTTCCGGGTGTGTTGTTTTTGTTGCTCAACGGTTGCGCCAGCGTCAGCTACTACAACCAACTGGCCAGTGGCCAACTGCAGTTGCTGCGGGCGAGGGAGCCGGTTTCCAGCGTGGTTGCCGACCCGACGCGCGACCAAAACCTGCGCACACACCTTGAGCAATCGCAAAAGGCCCGAGCGTTCGCCAGCCAGCAATTGCGCCTGCCGGATAACCAGAGTTACCGCTTGTACGCGGACATTGGCCGCCCCTTCGTGGTCTGGAATGTTTTCGTCACGCCAGAGTTTTCCCTCAAGCCCGTAAACCACTGCTTCCCCATTGCCGGTTGCGTGGCCTACCGCGGTTACTACAGCCAGAGCGCAGCCCGCGGCGAAGCGGCATTGCAACGCTTGCAGGGGATGGACGTGTCGATTGGCGGAGTCGAGGCCTATTCGACACTCGGCTGGTTCAACGACCCGATCATCAGTTCGATGATGGGCTGGGGGGATGAGCGACTGGCCACATTGATCTTTCACGAGCTGGCCCATCAGCGTTTCTATGTGAAGGACGACACGGAGTTCAACGAATCCTTCGCCACCTTCGTCGAGCAGGAAGGTACTCGCCAATGGCGCGCCTACCGCCACCTGCCACCGGATAACAATGCGCCAGCGCGCCAGCGCGACCAGTTCACCGAGCTGGTGCTGGAAACCCGTGCCCGCCTGGAAAAGCTCTACGCCTTGCCATTGCCAACCGAGCAAATGCGCCAGCGCAAAGTGGCCGAATTCGAGCGCTTGCGCAGCGACTATCGGCAGATGCGCGACCGTCAGTGGGCGGGAGACAAACGCTACGACGCCTGGATCCATGCCCCCATGAACAATGCCCGGCTATTGCCGTTTGGCTTGTACGATCAATGGGTGCCGGCATTTTCCGTGCTGTTCCAGCAGATGGATGGCAACTGGCCGCAGTTTTACGCGGCCGTGGAGAAACTTGGCGCATTACCCATGGACCAGCGCAAATCAGCACTGAAAGCGTTGGCTGATGGCGCCGATCAACCAAAGAACCAGTAGCAAACCCCGATTGCCCCCAGTACCCCGGCAAACTCCGCCAGCAATGCACAACCGACTGCATGGCGAGCGCGCTGGATGCCCACGGCACCGAAGTACACCGCCAGGACATAGAACGTCGTTTCGGTACTGCCCTGGACCGTCGCCGCCACCAGCGCCGGGAAGCTGTCCACGCCAGAGGTCTTCATGGTTTCAATCAGCATTGCCCGGGCGGCGCTACCCGAGAAAGGCTTGACCATCGCCGTCGGCAGCGCATCGACGAAGCGCGTGTCCCAACCGGCCCACGCCACCAGATGACGAATCCCGTCCAGACCGAAATCCAGCGCCCCGGAGGCTCGCAGAACGCCCACCGCGCAGAGCATCGCCACCAGATAGGGCAGCAGATTTTTGGCGACGTCGAAACCCTCTTTGGCGCCTTCGACGAAGGCCTCGTAGACCTTCACCTTGCGCAGCGCGCCGATCAGTAAAAACAGCATGATCAGGCCAAACAGCGTCAGGTTGCCGAGGATCGATGACAGCCCGGCCAGCGCGGTCGCCGAAAGGGTCGCCAGCAATGCCATGAAACCACCGAGGACGAGGGCGCCGGGGATCAGGTAGGCCAGCACCACGGGGTCCCAGATGCGCAGGCGCTGCATGAACGCCACCGACAGGAAGCCGACAATGGTCGAGCAACTGGTCGCCAGCAGGATCGGCAGGAACACCAGCGTCGGGTCCGGCGCGCCTTGCTGGGCACGATACATGAAGATCGTCACCGGCAGCAGGGTCAGCGAGGAGGCGTTGAGCACCAGGAACAGGATCTGTGCGTTGCTGGCGATGGTCGCGCTGGGATTGAGTTCCTGCAGCGCCTTCATGGCCTTGAGGCCGATCGGCGTGGCGGCGTTGTCCAGACCGAGGCCGTTGGCGGCGAAGTTCAGGGTGATCAGGCCGATGGCCGGATGACCCGCCGGGACTTCTGGCATCAGGCGCAGAAACAGTGGCCCCAGGGCCTTGGCCAACCATTCGACGATCCCGGCTTTCTCGGCAATGCGCAGAAAACCCAGCCAGAGGGTGAGGGTGCCGAACAGCAGCACCATGACTTCGACCGACAGCTTGGCCATGGCGAAAATGCTCTCCACCATCGCCGCGAATATCCCGGCGTTACCACCGATCAGCCACTGCGCCAGCGCCGAAACGGCAGCCACGATGAAAAAGCCAAGCCACAGGCCATTGAGCATCAGTCAAATCCCCCAAAAGATCCGCGAATGATAGCGGGGTGGCCAGAAACGACAAACCCCGGATTTCTCCGGGGTTTGTTTGTTACTGCCTGCACAATTCCTATGTGGGAGCGGGCTTGCTCGCGAATGCGGTGTGTCATTCAGCATCGAACCGGCTGACATGACGCCTTCGCGAGCAAGCCCGCTCCCACAAGGGGTAATGCATCAGCTCTTGGAAACTTCACCCGCCGGCAGTTTTTCCTTGCTGCGCCAGTGCGGCAGGGAGTTCCAGTAGCGCTGGCCCTTGGCGTCGTCGTACATGCCTTCCCAACGAGCGATAACCAGGACAGCCAGGGCGTTACCGATCACATTCAGTGCGGTACGGGCCATGTCCATGACGCGGTCGACACCGGCGATGAACGCCAGGCCTTCCAGTGGAATACCGACGCTGCCGAGGGTGGCCAGCAGTACCACGAAGGAGACGCCCGGTACGCCGGCGATGCCTTTGGAGGTGACCATCAGGGTCAGCACCAGCAGCAGTTGCTGGCTGATCGACAGGTCGATGCCATACAGCTGGGCAATAAAGATTGCCGCGATGCTTTGATACAGGGTCGAACCGTCGAGGTTGAACGAGTAACCGGTTGGCACCACAAAGCTGCAAATAGCTTTCGGCGCACCGTAGGCTTCCATTTTCTCGATCACGCGCGGCAGCACGGTTTCGGAACTGGCGGTGGAGTAGGCCAGTACCAGCTCATCCTTGAAGATGCGCATCAGCTTGATCACCGAGAAGCCGAACAGGCGAGCGATCAGGCCCAGGACCACGAAAGCGAAGAAGGCGATGGCGACGTAAACCAGGATCACCAGTTTGGCCAACGGTATCAGCGACGCGAAGCCGAAGTTGGCCACGGTCACCGCGATCAGTGCGAACACGCCGATCGGGGCGTAGTTCATGATCATGTGAGTGACCTTGAACATGCTTTCCGATACGCCCTGGAACATCTTCACCAGCGGCTCGCGCAGGTCCGCCTGCAGGCTCGACAAACCGAGACCGAACAGTACAGAGAAGAAGATGATCGGCAGCATTTCGCCGCGAACCATGGCCGCGAAGATGTTCGACGGGATCAGGTTGAGGATGGTTTCGATGAACGCGTGTTCATGCTGAACCTCGGCCGCCGTGGCCTGGTACTTGGAAATGTCCACAGTACCCAGGGTGCTCATGTCGATGCCGGCACCCGGATGGAACAGGTTGGCCAGCAGCAGACCGACCACGATAGCGATGGTGGTGACGATCTCGAAGTAAATGATGGTCTTGAGGCCGATGCGCCCAAGCTTCTTGGCGTCACCGACGCCTGCAATGCCGACGATCAGGGAGGAGATGACGATCGGGATCACGATCATCTTGATCAGACGGATAAAGATATCGCCTGCCGGTTGCAGGACGTTGCTGATCCACCAGGCTTTTTCGGCACTGAAATGGTTGAGCAGCGCACCGATTGCAATCCCCAATACCAGACCGATGAGGATCTGCCAGGCGAGGCTAAGCTTTGCCTTCTTCATATCTTTACCCTTACTTGCGTTTGACTCAGGGAGATGCGCGAACTGGAACGCTTATGGCGAAAAAGTCTAGTGCATCTGCCCCCGTATAAGGTGCCCCGGAGCGCTTGGTTATGGCTCTCTGGCAGGCGAAAAAAGGCGCAACTATTCCGATGCAAGGAAGCGCCGTCTAATGCCGTAAACGCCTACCCTATGCCGAATCGGCATGAGGTTTTTTTAGCGAAACGCGCGTCCCAACCGGTTCGAATACGACATTTCGGCAGGCATAAGTGCCGTGAACCGGCCATCACAGAGCAGATTGAATGTTTTTTGAGCAGTGGCCGAGCGTTGATTTTTCAGCAAAATCGCGCAGGACGAAGCGAAAAATAGCGGCCAAAGAAAGGTGATTTTTCTCGATATACGGTCACTGGTGAAACACCAGGAAAAGCATTTTTCGGCATAACAAGGGTAAGGAAGCGAGAACACTGATGAAACCGAGGCGAGTGCTCTATTTCAATGTGTTGCGTAATCAAGCCCTTCGCAAGCCCGTCGAGCCATGGCGGTCCGGCGAACTTGCGCAGCGGCTTTTCCTGACCCGGCCCTCACGCAGGTACTCCCTGTACCCGTAGGTCACTCCGCCCCTGAATCAGGCAGAACGTCCCGACCCCTTGGTCATGCGCCAGCCCTCCTCAGGTGACGCAGGTGGAAAGAGGCGGTGTGGCCTCCTTCATGTACAAATTCAAATGTTCTATCAACAAGTCCTGCATACAGTGATCAGGCTTGTCGGGGAAACGCTGTCCGGCATGCCTGGCACTACCGCCCAACAGCAGGGCGGCTGCCAGTGTCTTGAAAACCCTCTCCTGTCAGCCTCGACCGCGACGGCCGAAGAAGAAGGAGGCAATGAACATCACCAGGAACACGACAAACAGAATCTTGGCGATACCCGTGGCGGTGCCCGCGATACCACCGAAGCCCAGAACAGCGGCGATGATGGCGATAATCAGGAATGTGATTGCCCAGCTCAACATGGTGATTCTCCTTACGCTTCTGTTTAGAGGTGCTGCGTTTCCCGGCGCATCGGCTGCGGCGGAATTTTTGCCTAGAACACCCAACGCTCTTGATGACGTGTCTCACCCACAGGCCCGGCCTGGTCGACATCCAACATGCGCATTGGGGTGCTATCGGCCTGACCGCTGCTGACAGCGCTGAAATGGGTTTGGGTTGGATGCAAAATCAACGGGCCTGACGCTTCTGGCTGCTGACTCTGCTCCCAGCGCAGAAACTGTTGGCCGCCGATCAGAGTGATCAATAGCGCCAGCACAGCAAACAGTCCTTGCTGGATATGTACAGGCGAGAGGTGCAGGTGGGCGGCACGTTGACGGTTCATCCTGGAGCTCCTACCACTCGGGTCGGTATTCGATAGCGGGCGTTTGTTTTTGAATGCCCTGGTCAACTAGACAATTGCAGCCTGCATGCCAGCTTTTATTCGAATTAATAACCTTGAATATCAATGACTTATGATCATCAAAAGAATCACTTCGCACGCATCCTGCACGATGCCTCTTGTGCGATCGTGCGTATTGCACGATTGATTTGAAGGAAGACGTAAATTTTTTGAATTGAGAGGAGGGCGCGGATGTCAGAAATACACGCTAGCCGCTGTCGGAAACCGGCCATCTATTAAAAGGCCGGCTAAATCAGGTGGCTAACCGATACATAGGATGAAAGCTACCCTGCCATGACAGGAATGGCTCAGAATCAATCATGCAACTTGCCCGATTTCTCCGGGACTAAATAAAGATTATTCATTAAGGAGCGTAGGAAAATGGAATCAGCCACTGAGCATCAAGGCCGCATTCTGCTGGTGGACGATGAGTCAGCCATCCTGCGTACTTTCCGATACTGCCTTGAAGACGAAGGCTACAGCGTGGCCACCGCCACCAGTGCCGCGCAGGCAGAAGCCCTATTGCAGCGGCAGGTCTTCGACCTGTGCTTCCTCGATTTGCGCCTGGGCGAAGACAACGGCCTCGATGTGCTGGCCCAGATGCGCATCCAGGCACCCTGGATGCGGGTGGTGATCGTCACGGCGCATTCTGCTGTCGACACGGCGGTTGATGCGATTCAGGCCGGTGCCGCCGACTATCTGGTCAAACCGTGCAGCCCCGATCAATTGCGCCTGGCAACCGCCAAGCAACTGGAAGTGCGACAACTGTCGGCGCGACTGGAAGCCCTGGAAGGTGAAGTGCGCAAGCCCAAGGATGGCCTGGACTCCCACAGCCCGGCCATGAAAGTGGTACTCGAAACCGCCCGCCAGGTTGCCACGACTGATGCCAACATCCTGATTCTTGGTGAGTCCGGTACCGGCAAGGGCGAGCTGTCCCAGGCCATCCACGGCTGGAGCAAGCGCGCCAAAAAATCCTGCGTCACAATCAACTGCCCGTCGCTGACCGCCGAACTCATGGAAAGCGAGCTTTTCGGCCACAGCCGCGGCGCCTTCACCGGTGCCAGCGAAAGTACCCTGGGGCGGGTCAACCAGGCTGATGGCGGCACGCTATTTCTCGACGAGATCGGCGACTTTCCCCTGACTTTGCAGCCGAAGTTGCTGCGTTTCATTCAGGACAAGGAATATGAGCGCGTCGGTGATGCGGTGACCCGCCGCGCCGATGTGCGCATCCTCGCGGCCACCAACCTCAACCTTGAGGACATGGTCCGCGACGGTCGTTTCCGTGAAGACCTGCTCTATCGCCTGAACGTCATTACCTTGCACCTGCCACCGCTACGCGAACGCCGCGAAGATATTCTCAACCTCGCCGATCGCTTCCTGGCGCGCTTCGTCAAGGAATACGCCCGTCCGGCACGCGCTTTCAGTGACGAAGCCCGGGAAGCGCTGCTGTGCTATCGCTGGCCAGGCAACATCCGCGAGCTGCGCAACGTGATCGAGCGCGCGAGCATCATCTGTCCGCAGGAGCGGGTCGAGATCAGTCATCTGGGCATGGCCGAAACCCCGGTCAACAATGCACCGCGCATCGGCGCGGCATTGAGCCTGGATGAACTTGAAAAAGCCCATATCGGCGCGGTCCTCGCCACTGCCGACACGCTGGACCAAGCGGCCAAAACCCTGGGTATCGACGCCTCGACGCTGTACCGCAAGCGCAAGCAGTACAACTTGTGAGCAATGGCCGATGAAACTGGCGATGAATTTGCGGACCCGGCTTTTCCTGAGCATCTCCGCACTGATCACCGTCGCATTGCTCGGGCTCTTGCTCGGGCTGGTCAGCGTGATGCAGATGGCCGGCAGCCAGGAAATACTCATCCGCAGCAACTTCGTCACTCTGGACCTTGGTCTCAAGCTGCGTCAGACCCTGGGTGATCAACTGATCATCATGCTCAGTGACAAGCCTGACTCCGCCGCTTTTGCTGCCTCCAAGCAGCATTACTTCGAATTGCTCGAACAAGGCATTGCCCAGGAACCGGCGGAAACGGGTAGCGAATACGGTTTCAGAAAAGCCAAGGCCGACTACGAGCGCTTTATCCAGGCTTATGAAACGTCCCCGGACCCGTCGAAGGTACTCAGCAGCAACGACAACCTGACGGAAAAATTCAATTCGCTGCGCAATGGCCTGATTGCCGAGCACAAACGAGCACTGGACAACATCAACGATACCGAGCGCCAAGCCCGGGAGCGCGCCCTGTTGATTGCCGGGTTACTTGGCCTGGTTGGGCTGGCGGTGCTGATCATCGGCTTCGTGACCGCACAGGCCATTGCCCGGCGGTTCGGCGAGCCCATCGAGGCCTTGGCCAAGGCGGCGGACAACATTGGCCAAGGCAACTTCGATGTCACCCTGCCGATCTCTTCGGCGGTGGAGCTGAACCAGCTGACCCGGCGTTTCGGCATCATGGCCCAGGCGCTGCGTGAACATCAGGCCACCAACGTCGATGAGTTGCTGGCCGGCCAGCAACGATTGCAGGCCGTGCTCGACAGCATCGACGACGGACTGCTGATGATCGACCGCCAGGGCCAACTGGAACACCTTAACCCGGTAGCCCAGCGTCAGTTGGGCTGGGAGTCCGATCGGCTGGGCCAAGGCCTGGGCACGGCACTGGAGCGCCCCGAACTCGATGAGCAACTGCAACTGGTGCTGCGCGGCGGCACGCTGGAGCGGGCGCCGGAAGACTTGAGCATCGAAATCGACGGCGAATCGCGACTGCTGACCTATAGCCTGACCCCGGTCAGCCATACCCAGGGCCATATCCTCGGTGCCGTGATGGTGCTGCATGACGTCACGGAACAGCGTGCCTTCGAACGGGTACGCAGTGAGTTTGTATTACGCGCCTCCCATGAATTGCGCACGCCAGTCACCGGCATGCACATGGCCTTCGGATTGTTCCGCGAGCGCGCGCACTTCGCCCCGGACTCCCGGGAAGCCGACCTGCTCGATACCGTGAATGAAGAGATGCAGCGACTGATGCAGTTGATCAACGACCTGCTGAACTTCTCCCGATACCAGAACGGTTTGCAGAAACTCACCCTGGCGCCGTGTTCCATCGAGGCATTGCTGGAACAGGCTCGGTCACGCTTTGCCACATCGGCCGAAGAGAAGGAAATCAGTCTGCTGGTGGAAGTGCAGGGGCCTTTGCCGCGATTGCAGGCCGACCAGCCACAACTGGACCGGGTACTCGATAACTTGCTCGACAACGCCTTGCGTCACACCGGTTCCGGCGGGCGGATACGCCTGCACGCCCGGCGCCACGGCGACCGGGTCATCATCAGTGTCGAGGACAACGGCGAGGGCATTGCCTACGGTCAGCAGGGGCGGATCTTCGAGCCGTTCGTCCAGGTCGGACGCAAGAAGGGCGGAGCCGGACTCGGTCTGGCCTTGTGCAAGGAAATCGTGCAATTGCATGGCGGGCGGATGGGCGTCTATTCACGGCCGGGGCAGGGTACTCAGTTCTACATGGCGCTGACCGTTTAGCTCGCGCTCACGCCTCGTCATCCAGGCGCCGGCCGGCCAGGCGTCGCCCGCGGGTTATCAATTCGATGAACTGAACCGCGCTCAATGCATGGGCGAACAGCCAGCCCTGGCCGAACTTCACGCCTTCACTGCTCAGGAATTCGGCCTGGGCTTCATGTTCAATGCCCTCGGCAATCACCTTCAGGTGCAGCGACTGGGCCATGTGAATGATGTGTGGGGCCACACCGCTGCTGGCGGCGTCATGGCCCAATGCATCAATGAACGCCTTGTCGATTTTCAGGCAATCCACTGGCAGGGTCTGCAAATAGGCGAGGCTGCAATAGCCGGTGCCAAAGTCATCGATCAATACCTGGTGCCCGACATCTCGCAGCGATTGCAGGTTTTCCCTGGCCACCACCACATCGACCAGCCCGCGCTCGGTGACCTCAAAGGCAATTTGCCGCGCAGCGACGCGGTGCAGGGTCAGCAGCCGCGCCATCACCTGGCCGATTCGCGGCACCGTCACATCGCACGCCGCGAGATTGACCGAGATGTACAGTTGCGGGTTGGCACGCAGCAACTGGCCGAGTTGCTCGAGCAGGCGTTGCAGGACAAAGTCCGTCATCTGGCGAATCTGCCCGGTGTTCTCCGCCATCGGAATGAACAGGTCGGGACTGGTCAGGGTACCGTCCGGCCTGCGCCATCGCAGCAGCGCTTCAGCCCCGACACAGTTGCGGCTATCGAGGTCGAAGATCGGTTGATACAGCACCTGCAACTCGCCACGGCTAATTGCGCCGGTCAATTCGGCGTCCAGTGACTGCCGCTGGCACACCAGCAGATACACCAGGAACCCAACGCATATACCCAGCGCGAGGCTGGCCGGCACCAGCCACCACCACACCACCGGGATATGCATGCCGGTACGCGGGCTGATCAACACCAATTGATATTCCGGGTTATCGGTGGGCATGCGGTATATCAGGCGTGTCTGGGTGATCTGTAGCTCATCACGGCTGCTCTGTGGCCAGGCTTCGACCGGCGGCCATATCTGAGAAGCACCCAGCACCGGAATCGCGCGCGTACCATGATCAAGGACTACCAAAAGGCTGCTGCCCGGCGACAGGTCGACCATGTCGGTCAAATGCCCGCGAGAGGTCGCGACCCGGAAATTCCCGCGCCCGAGCATCAACGCGGCGCGGTTTTCATCGGGTTCGGTGGTGGTGTTGAGCCAATAGCTGTAAGTCGGGCCTTTGATGTCTGGCGATCGACTCAGCGACAGCCCTTCCTGGCGAGGGCGATTGGAGCAGATTCGCGAGGAATCCATGTAGGCGGCTTCGTAGACGAAACGATAATTGAACGTGACCTGTTGCAAGGTTGCGATCATTTCAGCATCGCAGCCGCGCAATGGTTGTGCTTCAAGGTCGTCGAGGCTTTCACGCAGTTGCCCGAAGAGCTGTTCCAGGCGGGCGAGGAAGCGTTCACCCTGGGCATTCATTTCTTCGCTTTCGTTTTGTTCGACCTGGTGTACGGCGACGAACAGACTTCCGGTCATCAACAACGTAGCGCTCAAGACAGCAGCCAGCAGCCCCAAGAACCAGGGGCGATGGAACCAACTGTGGAAGGTCTCTCGAGCAGCATTCATTGCGTAATATCCGAAGGATTACCAATGAGTTATAGCTGCTGATTGGAAAAAAGCCCTGACCGTCGGGCGGCCGTCATTATTTTGTCTGGTTCAACACCAGAAGCAGCGCTGCAGTTTGTGCATCCGGAGTGCCATCGAAGCGCGCCGGGCGGAAATGCATCTGGAATGCCGCTATCACATGGCGTGTCGCGACATCGAGCTCGCCGGTTTGTGGCGAGGCATAACCCAGATGGGCCAATTGCGCCTGAAACCAGCTGATGCTCGGCAACTGTTCGGCGAACTGCACCTGCTGTCGCGCCACCGCCTGTTCGTTCGGCCAGATACCCAGGCCTTCGGCAGCCAGGCGCTTCCAGGGGAACAGCGGCCCCGGGTCCAGCTTGCGCAACGGCGCAATATCGCTATGACCGATGATGTCGCGAGGCTTGATGCCCTGACGCTTGCTGATGTCCTTGAGCAGGACGATCAAGGACTGGACCTGATCTTCGCTGTAGGGATACCACACGCGCCCGGCTGGAGTGTCCTTGAAACCAGGGTTGACGATTTCGATACCGATGGAACTGGAGTTCAGCCAGGTCCGGCCATTCCATTCGCTCTCTCCGGCGTGCCAGGCCCGCTGGTTTTCATCCATCAGCTTGTAGATGGTGGCGCCCTTGTCATCACCGATCAGGTAATGGCTGCTGACTTCGCCGCGGGTCAGCAGTTGCAACGAACGCTCCAGCGAAGCATTGGTGTAATGCACCACCACGAACTGCACACGGCTGTCGTAATTGGCTGAAGGATGGCTGGTGTCAAAACGCGGACCGCTGGCGCAGCCGGCCAGCAGGATCAGTGACACGATCAGGGCAAAATATTTCATAGCGAAAGCAGTACGCATAAGACAGTAATGCAACAGTGTAACGTAATGCCTGGCGGGCTGGCTGCATTCAAACAAAATGGAACAATTGACGATCAGCCCGGTTCGACCCGGTTGCGTCCGGCATTTTTTGCGCGGTACAACGCCTGATCGGCTCTTTTAAGCACTTGATCGCCGTGCTCACCCGGCCTGAACGCAGACATTCCGATCGACACGGTGATGGTCACCGGTTCTCCCTTGAAGTGAAACGGACAGGCCTCAATGGAGGCACGCAAGCTTTCCAGCAATTTCAGCCCCGCCGACGGCACCGTGGATGGCATTAACAGCACAAACTCTTCACCGCCAAACCGGGCAATGAAATCCGTTCCGCGCAGACGCTTGCGCAATACGCTGGCAATGATCTTCAGCACTTTGTCGCCGGCCAGGTGCCCGTAGTTATCGTTGATGCGCTTGAAATGATCGAGGTCGAGCATGGCCAGCAGCAGCGTATTGCCATGTTGCTGCCATTGTTTGACTTCATGATCCAGGCGCTCGCTCCAGGCCGCGCGGTTGGGCAGGCCGGTCAACGGGTCGACCAATGCCTTCTGCCGTTGCTCTTCAAGGTGCTCGCGATAGCCCTGGGCCTCCTGCTCCATATGGGCGACCCGTTCGGCCAGGCTGTAAAGGCGCGCAGCGACCTCTTGCTCGCGCTCATCGCGCTGTTTCTGGTGCTGGTCCATGGTGCCCAGCAAACCTTCGAGATGGTTTTCCAGAACGTGCTTGAGATCTTCCAGGTCCGCGGCTTCCTGCATGCTGCTTTGCAGACCATCGACCTGTTCGCGGATCTGCGTGTCCATCTGCCGCGCAGCCGAGCGGTTGTCGGCGTGCCCTGCGGTAGCGGCCTGCAAGTTGCTCTGGAATGATTCGAGGCGCTCGTTCAGTCGTTGCAGATAGGCTTCGAACTCATGCTGACCACTGTCGGTGATAGCCAGCATCAAGGTGGCGAAGTCGTCGAGAATCGGCAGCAATTCGTACCAATTCAGACCGTTTTTCAGACGATCGCGCATCGATTCGGCTTGCGGGCGATGACGCTCGGGCAATGTCAGGTCTTCGAGCAGCCCCAGCAGTGTGTCTTCGATGTGGCTGGCCACCGAGCTGTAGGAGGGCTCGGGGGAATCCGGGAGTGCATAGAGAATGTCGTGTTCGGGTTGCGGCTGGTCGACGACGGCCACGTCCTCCGTCGGAGTCGCAGGCAAGCTATCCGGCGATGCTTGCGCGGTCAGCTCGTCGGGGTTTGCTTGCGACTCAAGAGGCGCTTCGATGGTGTCCAGGGCCGGCTTGTCGGTCGATTCGATTTCTGCGGCGGCTGCATTGGCTGGTTGGGGCTCCGCAGCCGCAGGTGCGAATGCCACGACTGCCGGAGCAGGCGATGCGACGGCAGGCTCGGACTTGTCTTCAACTCGCTCAACTGTAGGCGCCTCGCAGACTACCGGCTCAACCACGACCTGGGCCGGCTCGATAATCGCCGCCCGGCTCTCGGCTACAGGGGCAGCCGGCGCGGGGGTAGTAGCCGTTGCTGCCAGCGCCTCCTCTGCTTCGCGAGCGCCAAACAATCGCTGGAGCAAGCCTGGCCGACCGGGCTCCGCCGGAGTCTCCAGCTGGCTCAGGGCCTTGCCTTGCAAACCACTCAGCTCGCTGAGCAACAACGGTATCTCACGCGCCTGGCTGACCCGCGCATCCAGTTGCTTGGCGAAATTCTTGAGGGGCCGGCTCACATCCCGTGGCAGCGGCAATGTTTGCAGTTGAGTGACCAGTGCAGATAGGGCGGCACTGGTCTGGTTGACCCGGGTTTCCCGACGTTGCTCGGAGTCGAGCACGGCTTTTTCCAGGCGTGGAATCAGCGCGGCCAGGCCGGCGTCCATGTCGTCGGTACGCACGACCTCGCGCATTTCCTTCATGCATTGGTCAACGGCGCGGTCAGTCCCTTCCGCCGCCAGGGTGCTGCGCACCAGCCCACGGCGCAGCAAGTCGAGCCGCGCGTCCCAGCGACGTTCGAGCTTTTCCTGTTGTTCAATGCTTTTGAGGTATTTTTCTTTCCAGCGCTGTACTTCGTCGCTCATTCATGGGATCCGCGAGGGGCAGGACTCAACGCGGGCAATGCATCGGCCGTGAGCGAACCCGGCAGACGAATCTCCACCGCGACCGGCAGGTGATCGGAAATGGGCTGCGCCAGCACCTCGACCTTTTCCAGGGTCAGGCTCGGGCTCAGCAGGATATGGTCCAGGCAGCGCTGTGGGCGCCAGCTGGGGAACGTTGCTTCCAGTTGCGGCGCAAGCAGGCCGAGGTCACGCAACGGGGAGTGTTGCAGCAGGTCACTGGCATGGGTGTTCATGTCGCCCATCAGCACCTGATGTTTGTAACCGCCAATCAACTCGCGGATGTAAGCCAGTTGCAGGCTGCGCGCCCGAGCGCCCAGCGCCAGGTGCATCATGACCACCACCAACGCTTCCGGGCCTTCGCCGAACCGTACCAAGATGGCCCCGCGCCCCTTTGGCCCCGGCAACGGATGATCTTCAATGGCCCACGGACGCAATCGGCTGAGCACGCCATTGCTGTGCTGGGCCAGGCGACCAAGATTGCGGTTGAGTTGTTGATACCAGTAGGGAAAGGCGCCGAGCTGGGCCAGGTGTTCGACCTGATTGACGTAGCCTGAGCGCAGGCTGCCGCCATCGGCTTCCTGCAGGGCAACCAGATCGAAGTCGCCGAGCAGGTTGCCGATTTTCTGCAGATTGTCGGCACGCCCGGTGTGCGGCAGCAGATGCTGCCAGCCCCGGGTCAGGTAATGCCGATAGCGCTCGGTACTGATGCCGACCTGGATATTGAAACTGAGCAAGCGCAGACGACTGTCTGCGGGCAGGCCCGTGGACTCCAGATGATGCTCGTTGACCCGCGGATCATGCAGGCCAACGATGCGTTCAGTACCCCATCGGCGCATGGCAGTGACTGCCCTTAGTTGGCGGCAGCCTTGTTAGCCGCTCGCTCTTTGTCGATCAGTTTGTCGGCCAGTTGCAGGGCCTGTTCGGCACCGCCAGCAGAGCCCACGTCAAAGCGGTATTTGCCGTTGACGATCATGGTTGGAACGCCGGAGATTTCATACTTCTTGGCCAGTTCACGAGCCTTGACGATCTGACCCTTGATAGCGAAAGAGTCGAAAGTCGCGAGGAATTTGTCCTTGTCCACGCCTTGGGTAGCGAGGAAGTCGGCCATGTCGTTCTTGTCGGTCAGTTTCTTGTGTTCTTTTTGAATCGCATTGAACACTGCGGCGTGAACATTGTGCTCGACGCCCATGGCTTCAAGGGTCAGGAACATCTGGCCGTGAGCGTCCCACGGGCCACCGAACATGGCTGGAATACGTACGAAGTTCACGTCCGAAGGCAGCTTCTCGACCCACGGATTGATCACTGGCTCGAAGGCGAAGCAATGCGGGCAGCCGTACCAGAACAGCTCTACCACTTCGATCTTGCCAGGCACGGCGACCGGAACCGGGTTGCTCAGTTCGACATAAGGTGCGGCGGGGGCTTCAGCGGCCTGGGCAGTCATGCCGAACAGGCTGGCAGCGGCAAAAACGGCGCTGATGATCAGATTACGCATGCTTCACTCCTGGACAAATTTTTTCGCCTCGCGCGACCTGTTATCAGACAGGTCCTGGCGGGCTTGAGTTCTGTAGTGTAACGGCAGCGGCCACAAAAAAGGGCGGCCAAAGCCACCCTTTTTATACTGGTTGCAACGGATTAATCGAGCGTTAACGTTGCAGGTGATAAGCACCCCGTTCAACACCCGATCCGCCAGCCTTAGTGCAGGCCTTGAATGTAGCTGGACACTGCGGCGATGTCTTCGTCGCTCAGCTTCTTGGCAATGGTCTGCATGGTTTTGGCATCGCCGTCGTTGTTGCGGCCGCCTTCTTCCTTGCGGAAGTCGGTCAGTTGCTTGGCGATGTATTGAGCGTGCTGGCCGCCGAGGTGCGGGAAACCGGCAGCCGCGTTACCTGCGCCATTTGGCGAATGGCAACCGGTGCAGGCAGGCATACCCTTGGCCAGGTCACCGCCACGGAACAGGGCTTCACCGCGAGCGACGACTTTAGGATCGGCGGCACCGACACTGCCTTTCTGGCTGGCGAAGTAGGCGGCGATGTCCGCCAGGTCCTGATCGCTCAGGTTGGTCAGCAGGCCGGTCATTTCCAGAACGGTGCGCTTGCCCGACTTGATGTCGTGCAATTGTTTGGTCAGGTAGCGTTCACCCTGACCCGCCAGTTTTGGAAAGTTTGGCGCCATGCTGTTGCCATCCGGGCCGTGGCAAGCGCCACATACGGCGGCTTTGGCCTGGCCGGCCTTTGCATCACCCGGTTGTACTGCCTCACCTGCAGCATGGGCCATGCCGGAGATGCCCACGGTCAACAGCAGACTCACGATCAATTTCTTCATCAGCTAATCCAACTACGGCTAAGGGTTAAGAGTTATGGACCGGGCTTACTCGCTCATCCAAAGGATGATGACTTGGTAATCCTCGGCACTGCAGTCCATGCACAAACCACGCGGCGGCATCGCCTTGAAACCCTGGGTCACGTGTTGCACCAGCGTCTCCATACCTTTCGCCAACCTCGGCGTCCAAGCTTCCTGATCGCCCTTTTTCGGCGCCGTTGGGAGTTGGCCAGAATGACAGGCACCACAAACACGGTTGTACACAGCTTCCGGATCCTGTGTAGCCTGAGCGCTGTAAAGCGGCATCAAGACACCGGCAGCTAGCAGCCATTTCGTCATAAAACGACCTTTTCAGGGTTGAGAGCGTGCTGCGTTCTAGTGCGCAATCAAGGTCTGTCGCTCTCGTGAACTTCATCCTACGCTGGGACAAAGCGCACACAAAATCTGCGGCATTATATACTGGCGTCACTGAAACGGAAGCGACACTGCTTGCCACACCCATTCCTGGCGCCGCCCACATCGGAAATCCCATGCAACTCAAGAATCCCATCCTCGGTCTGTGCCAACAGTCCACCTTCATGCTCAGCGCCGCCAAAGTCGACCAATGTCCGGATGACGAGGGCTTCGAAGTCGCCTTCGCCGGGCGTTCCAACGCCGGCAAGTCGAGTGCGTTGAACACCCTGACCCACGCCAGCCTGGCGCGAACCTCGAAAACCCCGGGTCGCACGCAACTGTTGAATTTCTTCAAGCTAGACGATGAACGCCGTCTGGTCGACCTTCCGGGCTACGGTTATGCAAAAGTACCGATCCCGCTCAAGCAACACTGGCAGCGTCACCTGGAGGCGTACCTGGGTGGACGCGAGAGTTTGAAAGGTCTGATCCTGATGATGGACATCCGCCATCCGATGACCGATTTCGACCTGCTGATGCTTGACTGGGCCGTGGCTGCCGGCATGCCGATGCACATTCTGCTGACCAAGGCGGACAAGCTGACCTATGGCGCGGCCAAGAACACGCTGCTCAAGGTTCAGGCAGAAATTCGCAAGGGCTGGGGCGATAGCGTGTCGATCCAGCTGTTCTCGGCCCCCAAGCGCATGGGCCTGGAAGATGCCTACACCGTGCTGGCAGGCTGGATGGAGCTGGCGGACAAGGGTGCCGAGGTAGCAGCCCAGTAAGCAGCGAAAGCTGCCTGGGACGCCCCGGGCAGCTTTCTGTGGGCAAAAAAAACCCCGGACTTCATATGGGGAGGGAGAAGTTCCGGGGTTCAAGTTCTAGACCGCTAGGGCGGGGTCCAGATATCTGCCAACACTTAACACAACATAGGAGCATCGAAGGGCTTCACCAGCCATTCAGTTACTCTGAGTGGTGGCTGCAAGATTAGTTCAGATTTTTTTCAAATCGCTTTGGAATAAATCTAATAGCCTTCCGGACTAAGCTGCTTGCTCCCTTCCGCCGCGGCACTATGCCGCAGCAGAACACGACAATTTTCTGTAGGAGCGAGCTTGCTCGCGATGGAATATCAGTCGAAATCGATGCATCTGACACTCCATCGCGAGCAAGCTCGCTCCCACAAGAAGGCTCAGTGAGCCTCATCCCAGTTATTTCCAACACCCACTTCGACCAGCAACGGAACATCCAGTTTCGCCGCCTCGCTCATGTGCACGCGAATTTCATCGCGAACCTTGTCGACCAAATCTTCACGCACCTCAAGCACCAGTTCATCGTGCACCTGCAAGATGACTTTGGCGTCCAGGCCAGAGGCGGTCAGCCAATTATCCACCGCAACCATGGCTTTCTTGATGATGTCCGCAGCAGTGCCTTGCATCGGCGCGTTGATTGCCGTTCGCTCGGCGGCGGCGCGCTCTTGCGGCTTGTTGGAGTTGATGTCCGGCAGGTAAAGGCGACGGCCGAAGAACGTCTCGACATAACCTTGCTCGGCGGCTTGGGCACGCGTGCGGTCCATGTACTGGCGAACGCCGGGGTAGCGGGCGAAGTAGGTATCGATATAGGCCTTGGCAGTCTTGGTGTCGACGCCGATGTCCTTGCCGAGCTTCTGCGCACCCATGCCGTAGATCAGGCCGAAGTTTATCGCCTTGGCACTGCGGCGCTGGTTGGAGGTGACGTCGGCCAGTTCGACCTTGAACACTTCGGCGGCGGTCGCGGTGTGCACGTCCAGATTGTGGCGGAAGGCATTCATCAGCCCTTCATCCCGTGACAGGTGCGCCATGATTCGCAGTTCGATCTGCGAGTAGTCCGCCGCCAGCAATTTGTAACCGACCGGGGCCACGAAGGCCTGGCGGATGCGACGCCCTTCGGCGGTGCGCACCGGAATGTTCTGCAGATTCGGATCGCTGGAGGACAGCCGCCCGGTGGACGCTACCGCCTGGTGATACGAGGTATGGATCCGCCCGGTACGCGGGTTGATCTGCTCCGGCAGACGGTCGGTGTAGGTGCTTTTCAGCTTGCTCATGGAGCGGTATTCCATGAGCACTTTCGGCAGTCGATAATCGTCTTCCGCCAGCTTGGCCAGCACTTCTTCGGCGGTGGATGGCTGACCCTTGGCGGTTTTCTTCAATACCGGCAGGCCGAGCTTCTCGTAAAGAATCACGCCCAGTTGCTTGGGCGAACCGAGGTTGAACTCCTCGCCGGCAATCTCGAAGGCTTCACGCTCCAGCGCCACCATCTTGTCGCCCAGTTCGATGCTTTGCACGCCCAGCAAGGCGGCATCGACGAAGGCGCCCTGGCGCTCGATACGCGCCAATACCGGCACCAACGGGATTTCAATGTCGGTCAGCACGCTGGCCAGGCTCGGAATAGCCGAGAGCTTTTCGAACAGGGTCTGGTGCAGGCGCAAGGTGATATCCGCATCTTCGGCGGCATAAGGCCCGGCCTGCTCCAGGGCGATCTGGTCGAACGTCAGCTGTTTCACGCCTTTGCCGGCGATGTCCTGGAAGCTCACCGTGGTGTGATCCAGATACTTCTGTGCCAGGCTGTCCATGTCATGGCGCGTGGCCGTGGAGTTGAGCACGTAGGACTCGAGCATGGTGTCGAAGGCAATGCCGCGCACGGTGATGCCGTTGGCCTGATCGCCACCGATGGCACAGTTGGCCAGGATGTTCATGTCGAACTTGGCGTGCTGGCCGACCTTGAGCTTGTTTGGGTCTTCCAGAATTGGCTTGAGCGCACGCAGAACCGTGTCGCGATCCAGTTGCTGCGGCACGCCGATGTAGGAATGGGTCAATGGGATGTAGGCCGCCTCATTGGCCTGAACCGCGAATGACACGCCCACCAGTTGCGCTTGCTGCGCGTCGATGCCGGTGGTTTCAGTGTCGAAGGCAAACAGCTTGGCGTTGTTCAGTTTTTCCAGCCAGGCATCGAACCGCGCCTGATCGAGGATGGTTTCATAGGCGGCTTCAGCAGCGACGGCCGGTACTTCAGGCTCTGGTTCGCTGAACAGATCGGCGGCCGGTGCAGGCTCGGCGGCAGCGCTCAGTTCCAGGCGCTTGGCGTCGCGATCAAGGTCGTTCAGCCAGCTCTTGAATTCCAGCAGGGTGTACAGCTCGTAGAGTTTGGCCGGGTCCTCAGGACCCATTTGCAAGTCGTCGAGCCCAACGTCCAGCGGCACGTCGACCTTGATGGTCGCCAGTTGATAGGAAAGGAAAGCCATTTCCTTGTGCTCTTCGAGCTTGGCCGGCAGGGTCTTGGCGCCGCGGATCGGCAAAGTCGGCACGATGTCGAGCTGTGCATAGAGCTCGGTCAGGCCGCCGTTCACACCGACCAGCAGGCCAGAAGCTGTCTTCGGGCCGATACCCGGAACGCCCGGAATGTTGTCGGAAGAATCGCCCATGAGCGCCAGATAATCGATGATCTGCTCCGGAGCGACGCCGAATTTCTCCTTCACGCCCTCCACGTCCATGCTGCTACCGGTCATGGTATTGACCAAGGTAATGTGACCGTCGACCAGTTGCGCCATGTCCTTGTCGCCGGTGGAGATGATCACCGGACGATCCGCTGCCGCGCTGCTGCGGGCCAGGGTGCCGATCACGTCATCGGCCTCGACACCTTCGACGCACAGCAGCGGGAAGCCCAGGGCGATCACGCTCTGGTGCAGCGGCTCGATCTGCACGCGCATGTCGTCAGGCATGCTCGGTCGGTTGGCTTTGTATTCGGCGTACATGTCATCGCGAAAAGTCCCACCCTTGGCGTCGAACACCACGGCGAACGGACTATGCGGATATTGCTTGCGCAGGCTCTTGAGCATGTTCAATACGCCCTTGACCGCACCGGTCGGCAGGCCTTTGGACGTGGTCAGCGGCGGCAGCGCGTGAAAGGCGCGATACAGGTAAGAAGAACCGTCCACCAGGACGAGGGGGGCTTGGCTCATGAGCAGGATCAACCTTTTCGGCGGGTCCGGCGCTAGAATAGCGGGACCGTTGACGACAAAGGGACAAGGTTATCATGCGCACACTAAATCGCCTGTTGCTGGCTGGCTTGTTTGCAATCACACCACTGGCCGTCATGGCGGCGGACGATGCGCCGACACCCGAGCCGGAAGTCACGATCCACACGGAAGGGGACAAGGTCATTCAGGAATACCGCCAAAACGGCTTCCTGTATGCGATCAAAGTCACGCCCAAAGGCGGCAAGCCGTATTTTCTGGTGCGCGCGGATGGCTCGGAGGGAAACTTCATCCGCTCCGACTACCCGGATATGCTGATTCCGGCGTGGGAAATTTTTAAGTGGTAAGTCGTCCCTAACTTTAATCGGCGCTGGCTCAACAGCGGCGCCCGTATTGGCAGTTTAAACATGTCTGTGTTCACCCCCCTGGCTCGGCCCGAGCTGGAAGCTTTTCTTGCCCCTTATGGCCTCGGCCGCCTGCTTGATTTCCAGGGGATTGCCGCCGGTAGCGAAAACACCAATTTCTTTATCAGCCTGGAACAGGGCGAGTTTGTCCTGACCCTGGTCGAGCGCGGTCCGGTTCAGGAAATGCCGTTCTTCATCGAACTGCTCGACGTGCTGCACGGCGCCGACCTGCCGGTGCCTTACGCCATTCGCACCACCGACGGCGTGGCCCTGCGCGAACTCGCGGGCAAACCTGCGTTGCTGCAACCGCGTCTGGCCGGCAAGCACATCAAGCAAGCCAACGCGCAACATTGCGCGCAGGTCGGTGAGTTGCTCGGCCACCTGCACCTGGCGACCCAGGCCAACATGATCAAGCGCAAAACCGATCGCGGCCTGGACTGGATGCTGGAAGAGGGCACGCAGTTTTTGTCGCACCTCGGTGCCGAACAGAAAGACCTGCTGCAACGGGCGCTGGAAGAAATCACCCGGCAGAAAGAAAAAATCCTGGCACTGCCACGAGCGAATATTCACGCCGATCTGTTCCGCGACAACGCGATGTTCGAAGGCACGCACCTGACCGGGCTGATCGACTTCTACAACGCCTGCTCCGGGCCGATGCTCTACGACGTGGCGATTGCCTTGAACGACTGGTGCTCGGACGACGATGGCGTGATCGATGGACCGCGAGCGCGGGCCTTGCTGGGCGCTTATGCGGCCTTGCGACCGTTCACCGCCGCCGAAGCCGAGTTGTGGCCGACCATGCTGCGGGTGGCTTGCGTACGGTTCTGGTTGTCACGCTTGATCGCGGCGGAGTCGTTCGCCGGGCAGGACGTGTTGATTCACGATCCGATGGAGTTCCAGCTGCGCCTGGCGCAGCGGCAGACAGTCAGCACTCTGCTGCCTTTCGCCCTTTAACTCTAAATTGTGCAGCACATTTGTAGGAGCCGGCTTGCCGGCGATGACGCTCTTCAGGACGCCATCGCTGGCAAGCCAGCTCCTACAAATACCGTGCGCGGCAATTACAAAGACTCCAGGCACCCTGCCAGATCATTCCCCAGCTTCTCCAGCACCTGCTCATAGCCCTGAGCAGTCGCCGGTGTGTACCCGCCCAGCGCATCCAGCTCAGCCAGTTTTACCGGCAAACCCGCCACCAGGGTTTCCGCCAGGCGTGGACGCAGCGGTGGCTCGCTGAACACGCAAGTCTTGCCGACTTCCTGCAAGCGCGCACGCATCGCCGCGACATGCTGGGCACCGGGTTGTACTTCGGCCGCGACGCTGAACACACCCACGTGCTTGAGGCCGTAGGCGTCTTCGAAGTAGTCGAAAGCTTCGTGGAACACGAAGTAAGGCTTGCCCTGAACATCGGCAAGGCGCTTCTTCAGGCGCGCATCCAATGCATCCAGCCGCTCGTCGAAGGCTTTCAGGTTGCTCTGGTAGCGCGTGGCATTGTCAGGATCGGCGGCACTCAGGTCAGCCGCGATTTTCGTGGCGATGACCCGGGCGTTGATCGGCGACAGCCACAGGTGCGCATCCAGGCTGCCCGGACGGTGATCGTGGTCGTGGTCGTCGGCTTCTTCGGCGTGAGAGTGGCTATCTTCGGCGAAACGGCGCAGTTTCATCCCTGGCAAATCCTGCACGGCGACGCTGGGCAACGCACGACCATTGAGCACGCGCGGCAGGAAACCTTCCATGTCCGGGCCAATCCAGTACAACAGGTCCACCGATTGCACCTTGCGTACGTCGGAAGGGCGCAGCGCATAGTTATGTGGCGAGGCACCCGGCGGCAGCAAGACCTCGGGAATCGCCACGCCATCCTGCACCGCCGCGGCGATCAACTGCAGTGGCTTGATGCTGGTAAGGACTTTGACTTCGGCCTGCGCCGGACCGATCAGCAGAAAAGTTGCGATAAATGCAACAAAGATAGAAAAAAGTCGGGACACGATGACCACTCGAAGAGGCGAGAACGGGTAACATAATAACGTCTCTCACAAAACTCGTCGCCGCTCATGCTAAAAACACCGATTGCCAGCCGCCCCCACGACCACTCGCATTGCGTTCACAGCGCTTTGTCCGAGGCCGATGCCCTGTGCGCGCGTCAAGGCCTGCGCCTGACCGCATTGCGCCGGCGAGTGCTGGAACTGGTGTGGCAAAGCCACAAGCCCCTGGGTGCCTACGACATTCTCGCGGTCCTCAGCGAGCAGGACGGTCGCCGCGCTGCGCCGCCGACGGTGTACCGCGCGCTGGATTTCCTGCTGGAAAACGGCCTGGTCCATCGAATCTCCTCGCTCAACGCCTTCATCGGCTGCAATCACCCGGAACATGCTCACCAGGGTCAGTTCCTGATCTGCCGTGTGTGCCACGCCGCGATTGAACTTGAGCAAAAATCCATCAGCGACGCGATCATCGCCAGCGCCAGGGATGTCGGGTTTGTCGTCGAAGGCCAGACCGTCGAAGTGGTCGGTCTCTGCTCGGGTTGCCAGGGGGCTTGATGAGCAATGCGCTGATCCGTCTTGAGCAGGTTGCCGTCACGTTCGCCGGGCAACCGGTGCTGGACAACATCGAGCTGAGCGTCGAGCCGGGGCAGATCGTTACCCTGATCGGCCCCAACGGCGCCGGCAAGACAACCCTGGTGCGTGCCGTGCTCGGCCTGTTGAAACCGGACAGCGGCAGCGTCTGGCGCAAGCCGAAACTGCGGGTCGGCTACATGCCGCAAAAACTCCACGTCGATCCAACCCTGCCGTTGTCGGTCCTGCGATTCCTGCGCCTGGTGCCGGGCGTGGACCGTGCGATGGCCTTGTCGGCACTCAAGGAAGTCGGCGCCGAACAGGTGATCGACAGCCCGGTGCA
This sequence comes from Pseudomonas sp. P5_109, assembly GCF_034009455.1. Classification (NCBI taxonomy): domain Bacteria; kingdom Pseudomonadati; phylum Pseudomonadota; class Gammaproteobacteria; order Pseudomonadales; family Pseudomonadaceae; genus Pseudomonas; species Pseudomonas sp. P5_109. The sequence continues at coordinate 69,301 of NZ_CP125380.1, read as the reverse complement.
AAGTGTTTCCGGCGGCGAAATGCAACGCGTGTTGCTGGCCCGGGCCTTGCTGCGCGAACCGGAGCTGCTGGTGCTCGACGAGCCGGTACAGGGTGTCGACGTGGCCGGCCAGGCCGAGCTGTACAGCCTGATCACCCGCCTGCGCGACCGTCATGGTTGCGGCGTGCTGATGGTCTCCCACGATTTGCATCTGGTGATGAGCACCACGGACCAGGTGGTTTGCCTCAATCGTCACGTCTGCTGCTCCGGCCATCCCGAGCAGGTCAGCGGCGATCCGGCATTCGTCGAGTTGTTCGGAAAGAACGCACAAAGCCTGGCGATTTATCACCACCATCACGACCACGCCCACGACTTGCATGGCTCGGTGGTCAAGGCGCCCGCGTCGGGCCAACCCCATGTTCACGGAGATAGCTGCAAGCATGGCTGATTTTCTGCTCTACGCCCTGCTTGCAGGCCTGGCCCTGGCCATTGTCGCAGGCCCGCTGGGATCTTTCGTGGTCTGGCGGCGCATGGCCTATTTCGGCGACACCCTGTCCCACGCGGCATTGCTCGGCGTGGCCCTGGGCTTTCTGCTGGATGTCAGCCCGACTGTTGCTGTCACCGTTGGCTGCTTGCTGTTGGCAGTGATGCTAGTGACCTTGCAACAACGTCAGCCATTGGCATCCGACACGCTTTTGGGAATTCTCGCACCCAGCACGCTCTCTCTGGGCCTGGTGGTACTAAGCTTCATGCACGAAGTGCGGATCGACCTGATGGCCTATCTGTTCGGTGACCTGCTGGCGATCAGCCCGACCGATCTGGCCTGGATCCTTGGCGGAAGCACTGCGGTACTGGTCTTGCTGGTTGCGTTGTGGCGCCCATTGCTGGCGATCACGGTACATGAAGAACTGGCCAGGGTCGAAGGCCTGCCCGTGGCGGGATTGCGCCTGGCCCTGATGCTGTTGATCGCGGTGGTGATTGCCGTGGCGATGAAAATCGTCGGTGTGTTGCTGATCACTTCGTTGCTGATCATCCCGGCCGCTGCGGCACAACGTCACGCCCGCTCGCCGGAGCAGATGGCACTGGGCGCAAGCCTGCTGGGCATACTCGCCGTGTGTGGCGGGCTAGCACTGTCCTGGTTCAAGGACACCCCCGCCGGCCCATCGATTGTGGTCACAGCCGCCGCGCTGTTTCTGCTGAGTTTTGTTCTGCCCCGTCGAGGGGTGTAGACTTGCTCGTTTTTTGCGCAAATAGAGAGTCGCAGGAATGAAGTCGTTCGCCTCCCGTTATCTGCTCCTTGTCGCATTTTCTTTGCTGCTGGGCGCCTGCCAAAGCACGCCACCGGCGGCCACAGAGGCCGCCGATGCGCGGGCCACGGCCATCGTACAACTGGAACAAAACATCGCCAGCGATGAACTGGCCACGGCCGAAGACCAATTGGCCGCCTTGCAAGCCGAATCGCCCAACGATGCATCCCTTGAGCAATACCAGCGGCAACTGGCCGAAGCCTATCTGCGCCGCAGCCAGATCGTGCTGCAAAAGGGTGACGTGGATGCCGCCGCGACCGCCCTCAGTCGTGCCCGCGCATTGATGCCCAAGGCTCCGGCACTGACCGGCGGCGTCAACGGCTCGATCGCCCAGGCGCGCAAGGCCGAGCTGGAAAAAGCCGAAGCCGCCCTCAAGGCTGCCGAAGCCAAGCCAAAAGCCAAGGTCATCGATCTAACGGCTGAAAGCACCACGGTCGCACTGAACATCAACGATATGGGCAAATTGCGTCGCCAACTGGATGCCATCGCCGCCGATGTGGTGAATTTTCAGTGCGATGTAAGCATTCAGGCTCCGCGTACCGATGATTACCCTTGGCTGGCGAACTTGCTGACCAAACGGGTCAAGAAGCTCGATCCTGAGTTTGACCTGAAGCTTGATCGGCAGATTTTGCGCAGTGTTCCGGCGCAGATGGTTTTGAGTCCGCGTAAACCTTAAAAAGCTTCGCGAGCAAGCCCGCTCCCACAGGGGGGCCTGCGACAGTCACCGATCCAATGTGGGAGCGGGCTTGCTCGCGAAGGCGTCCTCACTGGCAATACCTGCTCTCAAGCCGGAATCGCCCTGGCCTTCGCCTCCCTGGCCCAAACCCGATGCTGCCCGATCGCCAGCAAAAACGGCTTGATCAACTTCGCATCCGCCCCCACGACCAGCCCCGCATCAACCTCCAGCTTCAACACATCCAGTAACTGCTTCGCCTCGCCCTGCAACGCGATGGCCTTCAGATGCTTGTACGCCTCCAGCAGGTAGTGCAGCGCCACCCCGTCAGTGCTCAGCGCCTTGACCGACGCAGCCCCGCCGGGCACGAACAGCGCATCGAAGGCCACAGACGGCGAGCCTTCCATCGAAGCATCGACCGCCAGGGTTTTGCCATCGGCGGTTTTCACTGGCGCCGAAGTAGGCCCTAACAGCTTCGCGTGGACACCCTCGGCTTTCAGTGCTTTCTTCATGGCATCGATCGAGGCTTTATCGACACCGTTTGCCACCAATATCGCCACTTTTCGCGTCTTGATGTTCTCCGGCAATAAATTCGCCTGGCTCAGCGCAGGCGAATGATCGGGCGAGGTTTTGCGCACCTCCACGGTTCCTCTAGCTGGCGCCGGTAATCCGAGGTTCTGCGCAACACGCCTGGCCAGTTCCAGATCGATATTGGCGAGTATTTCGTTCACTTCCCGGACGCGGATCGCCTCGCGCTCAACCTTGCCCAGCTCAAAGCTGTAGGCCGAGATAATGTGCTCCCGTTCATGCTCACTCATGCTGTGGAAAAACAAACGCGCCTGGGAGAAGTGGTCAGCGAACGATTCGCTGCGCTGGCGAATCTTGTTGGCGTCGATGCGCTCCGGATAGCTCTCGAAACCACCATCCCGAGCAGAGGCCGGCGTTTCCTGTGGCCAGCCGCCATCGATGGAATTCGGCTCGTAAGACGCACGCCCCTTGTCGATAGTGGTTCGGTGCTGCGCATCCCGCTGACCGTTATGGAACGGTGACACCGGCCGGTTGATCGGGATCTCGTGAAAGTTCGGCCCGCCGAGTCGGCTGATTTGCGTGTCGGTGTAGGAAAACAATCGACCTTGCAGCAGGGGGTCGTTGGAGAAGTCGATCCCGGGGACGATATGCCCGGGGCAGAAGGCAACCTGCTCGGTTTCGGCGAAGAAGTTGTCCGGGTTGCGGTTCAGCACCATTTTGCCCAGCGGCGTGATGGGTACCAGCTCCTCTGGAATGAGCTTGGTCGGGTCAAGGATGTCGAAATCAAAGGCATGTTCGTTTTCTTCTTCGATCACCTGCACCCCCAACTCCCACTCCGGGTAATCGCCGATCTCAATCGACTCCCACAGATCACGACGGTGGAAGTCGGCATCTTTTCCCGCAAGCTTCTGCGCTTCATCCCACACCAGCGAACAAGTGCCGGCGGTTGGCCGCCAGTGGAATTTGACGAAGCGCGACTTTCCTTCGGCGTTGATCAGCCGAAAGGTGTGCACGCCGAAGCCTTGCATGCTGCGCAGGCTTTTCGGGATCGCCCGGTCGGACATCGCCCACATCACCATGTGCGCCGACTCCGGCACCAGCGAGACGAAGTCCCAGAAGGTGTCATGGGCCGAGCCACCGGTAGGGATCTCGTTATGCGGCTCGGGTTTGACCGCGTGCACGAAGTCAGGAAACTTGATGGCGTCCTGGATGAAGAACACCGGCATGTTGTTGCCCACCAGGTCGAAATTGCCTTCGTCGGTGAAGAACTTCACGGCGAACCCTCGTACGTCGCGCACGGTATCGCCTGACCCACGCGGCCCCTGCACCGTGGAAAAACGCACGAACACCGGGGTTTTCTTCGCTGGATCCTGCAGGAAACCGGCCTTGGTCAGCACCGAGTGATTTTCATAGCTCTGGAAAAAACCATGGGCGCCAGTCCCGCGAGCATGGACGATGCGCTCGGGAATACGCTCGTGGTCAAAATGCGTGATCTTTTCACGCATGATGAAATCTTCCAGCAACGACGGCCCACGGGCTCCGGCCTTCAGGGTGTTCTGGTTGTCCGCCACCTTTACACCCTGATTGGTGCGCAAGGCCTGATCAGTGGCATCGCTACGAAATGTTTCCAGGCTCTCGAGCTTGGCGTTGGTGTTGTGGCGGTCCGGGGTGGCGGTCCCGGCCAGGGCGCTCTGGGTGGCGGCAGGCTTCTTGGTACTCATCAGGCGTGAACTCCTTGGGCGTATTCCAGTGACCTAAGTAGTGACTGGCGAGCTTCTACAGCCGTTCCTTTTTTCTGACCTTTGATCGCGTTATTGCCAAATGACAGGACAAATGCGAAATAAATGCTAAGAACCTCTATACGGACAGGCTAAAATGCGCGCCCGGCTAACCGCTGACCCTTTTCTAACGCGCCCACAAGGTTCGCTACGTGATCGAGTTTCAAAACGTCCACAAAACCTACCGCGTCGCCGGTAAGGAAATCCCCGCCCTGCATCCGACCAGTCTGACGATTGAGAACGGGCAGGTTTTCGGCTTGATCGGTCATTCCGGCGCAGGAAAAAGTACCCTGCTGCGTCTGATCAATCGCCTGGAAAACGCCAGTGGCGGCAAGATCACCGTCGACGGTGAAGAAGTCACCGCGCTCGACGCCAATGGCCTGCGCCGCTTCCGTCAGCAGGTCGGGATGATTTTCCAGCACTTCAACCTGCTGGCCTCCAAGACTGTCGCCGACAACGTTGCACTGCCACTGACTCTGGCCGGCGAGCTGTCGCGCAGCGAGATCGACTCGCGCGTGGCCGAATTGCTGGCGCGGGTCGGCTTGTCCGACCACGCGAAAAAGTACCCGGCGCAACTGTCCGGCGGGCAAAAGCAGCGTGTCGGCATTGCCCGCGCCCTGGCGACCAAACCGAAAATCCTGCTGTGTGATGAAGCCACCAGCGCCCTCGACCCGCAAACCACCGCATCGGTGCTGCAATTGCTGGCCGAGATCAACCGCGAGCTGAAACTGACCATCGTGTTGATCACCCACGAGATGGACGTGATCCGCCGGGTCTGCGATCAGGTCGCCGTGATGGACGCCGGCGTGATCGTCGAGCAAGGCTCGGTGGCCGAGGTGTTCCTGCATCCGAAACACCCGACCACCAAACGCTTCGTGCAGGAAGACGAGCAGATCGACGAAAGCGAACAGCGTGACGACTTCGCTCACGTACCAGGGCGCATTGTGCGCCTGACCTTCCAGGGCGAAGCGACCTACGCGCCTCTGCTGGGCACTGTCGCCCGCGAAACCGGTGTGGACTACAGCATCCTGGCCGGTCGTATCGACCGCATCAAAGACATTCCCTACGGGCAACTGACCCTGGCCGTGACCGGTGGTGACATGGAAGCGGCCTTTGCCCGCTTCACCGCAGCCGACGTCCACATGGAGGTGCTGCGCTAATGGAAGCCCTGACAAGTTTCTTCGCCAACATCGACTGGTTCGAAATCTGGCTGGCCACCGGCGACACCCTGCTGATGCTCGGCGGTTCGCTGTTGTTCACCGTACTGCTCGGCCTGCCGCTGGGCGTGCTGCTGTTCCTGTGCAGCCCGCGCCAGTTGCTGGAAGCCAAAGGCGTCTACGCGATGTTGTCGCTGGTGGTGAACATTCTGCGTTCGCTGCCGTTCATCATCCTGTTGATCGTGATGATTCCGTTCACCGTGTTGATCACCGGCACGTCCCTCGGTGTCGCCGGTGCGATCCCGCCACTGGTGGTGGGTGCCACGCCATTCTTCGCCCGCCTGGTGGAAACCGCCCTGCGTGAAGTCGATCGCGGCATCATCGAAGCGACCCAGGCCATGGGCGCGACCACGCGACAGATCATCACCAATGCCTTGCTGCCGGAGGCTCGTCCGGGCATCTTCGCAGCGATTACGGTGACAGCCATTACACTGGTGTCCTACACGGCGATGGCCGGTGTGGTGGGCGCCGGTGGTCTCGGTGACCTGGCGATCCGTTTCGGTTACCAGCGCTTCCAGACCGATGTGATGGTGGTGACCGTGGTGTTGCTGCTGGTACTGGTCCAGGTGCTGCAAACCGTTGGCGACAAACTGGTCGTCCACTTTTCCCGTAAGTAAGACATGAGCCGGCCATTCGCTGGCAGGCGCCAAACGGGCGCCTCACAAGGAGTTAGCTGAATGAAAAAACTACTCGTCGCCTTCGCTGCTGTTGCCGCATTCTCGGCCCACGCGGCCGACACCCTGACCGTCGCGGCCACCCCGGTTCCGCACGCCGAGATCCTCGAATTCGTGAAGCCGACCCTGGCCAAAGAAGGCGTGGACCTGAAGGTCAAGGTCTTCACCGACTACATCCAGCCGAACGTGCAGGTCGCGGAAAAGCGCCTGGACGCCAACTTCTTCCAGCACCAGCCGTACCTGGATGAGTTCAACAAGGCCAAGGGCACCAACCTGGTTTCCGTGGCCGGCGTACACCTGGAACCCCTGGGCGCTTACTCCAGCAAGTACAAGACCCTCGCTGAACTGCCAGGCGGTGCCAACGTGGTGATCCCGAACGACGCCACCAACGGCGGCCGTGCGCTGTTGCTGATGGCCAAGGCCGGGCTGATCAAGCTGAAGGATTCGAACAACATCCTGTCGACCGTCAAGGACATCACCGAGAACACCAAGGACCTGAAAATCCGTGAACTGGAAGCCGCGACCATCCCGCGCGTGCTGACCCAGGTCGACCTGGCGCTGATCAACACCAACTACGCGCTGGAAGCCAAGCTTGATCCGGCCAAAGACGCGCTGTTCATCGAAGGCAGCGACTCGCCGTACGTGAACATCCTGGTGGCTCGCCCGGATGACAAGGACAGCGAAGCGATGAAGAAACTGGTAGCTGCCCTGCACAGCCCGGAAGTGAAGGCCTTCATTCTCGAGAAGTACAAAGGCGCGGTAGTGCCGGCGTTCTGATCGACTGAAGCAATGAAAAAGGGCGCATCTAATGCGCCCCTTTTTTTGCCTGAAACACAGCCCCCCTGTGGGAGCGGGCTTGCTCGCGAAGACGGTGTGTCAGCCACTATCCATTTCGGCTGAGCCACCGCTTTCGCGAGCAAGCCCGCTCCCACAGGGTTTGGTGGTGTTTTCAGTCGCGCTTGAGCATCACCGGCAACTGCGCCACCAGCTTCGCATTGTTCAACGGCGCGCGGATGAAGCCGCGCTGGGTGCCGTCCGGTCCGATCACCGCGAGGTTGCCGCTGTGGTCGACGGTGTAGTTCGGCTTGCTGGTGTCTGCCGGGATGAACGGAATGCTTACCGCGTTGGAGATTTTTTCCAGCTCATTGATCGACGCCGGGGTCAGGCCGATGAACTGCGGGTCGAAGTAGCTCAGGTACTGCTTGAGCTGTTTGGGCGTATCGCGATTGGGGTCGACGCTGACCAGCACGATTTGCAGTTTATCCACAGCCTCGGGTGGCAATTCGCTCTTGATCTGCCGCAGTTGGGCGAGAGTGGTCGGGCAGACATCCGGGCAGAAGGTGTAGCCGAAAAACAGCAGGCTCCACTTGCCTTTCAATTCATTGATCGTGACCGGCTGACCGTCCTGATTGGTCATCGTCACGTCCGGGAGGTTACGGCTCTGCGGCAGCAAAATGATGCCGGCGTCGATCAGTGCCGTCGGGTCGCCCTGGTTTTTCCCGGACAACACCTTGTTGACGGTCAGGCCCAGGATCAGTGCGACCAGGGCGACGAGAATGAAGACGGTTTTCTGGGTTCGAGTCATAGGTTCAACAATAAGTAGTGGTCTACGAGCAGGGCGATAAACAGCAGGAACAAGTAGTAAATAGAGTACTTGAACGTGTTGATCGCCGCGTGCGGCCGAGTGCCACGGTACAACACCACGGCCCAATGCAGAAACCTCGCGCCCAGCCCGAGCGCGCACACCAGGTACAGCGTACCGCTCATGTGGATGACATAGGGCATCAGGCTGACGGCGAGCAACGCGAAGGTATAAAGCAGGATATGCACCTTGGTGTAGTGCTCGCCATGGGTAACCGGCAGCATCGGGATGTCGGCCTTGGCGTATTCCTCCTTGCGATGGATCGCCAGCGCCCAGAAGTGCGGCGGGGTCCAGGCGAAGATGATCAGCACCAGCAGCAGCGGTTCGGCGCTGACGTGACCGGTGGCGGCGGTCCAGCCAAGCAATGGCGGGGCCGCACCGGCCAGACCACCGATGACGATGTTCTGCGGGGTCGCGCGCTTGAGGAATCCGGTGTAGATCACCGCGTAACCAAGCAATGAGGCGAGGGTCAGCCACGCGGTCAGCGGGTTGGTGAACGCCAGCAGCATGGCTTGCCCAAGCGCCGCCAACAGCAGCGCGAACGTCAGCGCGGCGGTCGGCGAAACCCGGCCTTCGGCGAGCGGCCGTTTGTGGGTGCGCGCCATCACCGCGTCAATGCGCCGGTCCACCACATGATTGACCGCCGCCGCGCCACCGGCACACAGGGCGATGCCCAGGTTGCCGAAAATCAGTACCGTCCACGGCACGCCGGCACGGGTCGCGAGGAACATCCCCACCAGTGAAGTGATGAGCATCAGCACCACTACCTTGGGTTTGGTCAGCTCCAGGTAGTCACGCCAGATCGCCTGACTGGGACGTTCGCCGATCAGAATCGCCATGGCATCTCTCCTTTTATTGTTATGGGCCCGGCTGAGTGTTTACGCGGGCTGAAACGCCAGCGCGTTGGCTGCTTGACCCGAACCAGACTGGTTCGGGCGTGGTAATTGACCAGCACCATGGTCAGCAACAACGCCGCGCCGCCCGCGTTATGCGCGACGGCCACCGGCAGCGGCAGATGGAACAGCACGTTGCTGATACCCAGGGTGATTTGCGCGCCAAGGGCAATCAGCACCATGCCCGCCAGGCGCGTCATGCCGACCACCTTCAATTGCCAGGCCAGGCCGAGCAACACCAGGGTGACCAGCAGCGCACCGATGCGGTGGGTCAGGTGGATAGCCGTACGGGCATCGCTGTCCAGTTGCCCGCCCAGGTAATTCGGGCCGATGTGTTGGGTCAGGTGAAAACCGTTGGCGAAGTCGGCCGGTGGCAACCACTGACCGTGACAGGTCGGAAAGTCGATACAGGCTACGGCGGCGTAATTGGAACTGACCCAGCCACCGAGGGCGATTTGCCCGATCACCAACAACAGCCCCGCCGTCGCCCAGTGCTGCAAACGTCGTGGCACGGTCAGCGCCGGCAGTACGCCGGACAGGCGCAAGGTCAGGAGAAACAACAGGCTCAAGGTCGCGAAACCACCCAGCAGATGCCCGGTGACCACCTGCGGCCAGAGCTTGAGCGTGACCGTCCACATGCCGAACGCGGCTTGGCCAAAAACCACCGCCAACAGAAACAATGGCAACTTCACCGGTTGCCCCGGATGGCGGCGATGCAACCACGCGCGAGCGGCCAGCACCGCGATCAACACCCCCAGCGTGCCGGCGAAGTAGCGGTGGATCATCTCGTTCCAGCCCTTGTGGACCTCGACCGGAGTGTCCGGGAAGTGCAATTCGGCATGGGCCAGCTGGGCTTCGCTTTTCGGTACGCTGATGAAGCCGTAGCAGCCCGGCCAGTCCGGGCAGCCGAGACCAGCATGGGTCAGACGGGTGTACGCGCCGAGCAACACCACAATCAGCGCCAGCAAGGTGGCAAACAACGCGAGGCGAAATCCAGGTTTGGCCATGACGATGCCCTTATCCGATATTCGACAGTTTCAGCAGGTGACGCAGGTCGTTGAGCAGGTCCTTGCCCTTGACCGAGGGGTCGTAGCGCAGCACCAGATTGCCGTGAGGGTCGATGATCCAAAGGTGCGGCGCGTCATTGCTCTGAGCGCCTTTGATGTAGGCCGGCAAGTCCAGTGAATAGCGTTGCAACTGCGGGTACTCGCGTTGAAGTTTAGTCTCGTAATCGGGGTTCAGCGTCTGCGCGGCGGCCAATGCATGGCTGGCGCGGGAAGCATCGCGCCCCAGGCCGATCTGGACCTGCCGCGCCAGATACACCAGTTGCTGGCAGTCCACCGCGCAATCCTTGGGCGCCGTCACCAGGATCTGCCAGCGATCCTCCTGCGCCTGTACGCCGATGTCCGCGCGGGTCTGGCCGTTGCCGATCAATTCGCCGTGATAACTGCGGCCCTCGGGCACCCAGAAATTCAGCTTGTACATGCCGGTGGCGAGGATCATCGGACCGATCACCCCGAGCAGGATCAGCAGCAGCTGCAAGCGGCCCTTGCGCCGGTTCACCGACGGTTTCGCCTCAGACATGCTGGGTGGATTCATGGCCGCTCCCATGGTGTTTCTCCTTTGCGTTGTGCCAGCCGAGATAGAGATAAAGACCGAACAGGGCGATCGCCATGGCGAACCACTGCACGGCATAAGCGATGTGTTTTTCCGGACCCATGGCGACTACTGGCCAGTCGGCCTGATAGGTGGCCGTGCCGGTTTCGGCGCGTAGTTCGTAGGCAAAGCCTTCGCGGTTCAGCGTCCTCCAGAGGCTGGCCGGTTCGACGGCCGTAATCAGCTTCGGCCATGTCGACGTCGTCGGATCTGCGTGTAATTGGAACGTCGCGCCGGGAGAAACGTAGACCCACGCGTCGAGGCTGACTGCCTCGGCAGGGGTTGTGAATTGTGGGGGTGTGCGGCGTTCCGGCCATGGCAGCCAGCCGCGATTGACCAACAGCCAAAGCCCGGTGGCCTGATCATGAAACGGTTGCAACAACTCGACGCCGACCCGGCCGTTGCGCTGGCTATTGTCCAGCAGCAGGCTGTGTTCGGCATCGAACTGGCCATGCAAACGTACCCGGCGGAAGGCCGGATCGGTGATGCTCTGCAGCTCGGTGCTGGCCATCGGCTCGGCGGCGCGGCGTTCGGCATAGTTTTGCAGCAGCGCGCTTTTCTCCGCGCCCCGGCTCAATTGCCAGAACCCCAGGGACACCAGCAGCGGCAGCAACAGCCCCACTACCAGCGTTGGCACGATACCCGGCCGAAAGCACTTCATGGCATCGCCAGAAAGTCGGTCATCGCGATAGCTATACTCAAGTGCATCGCTTGTTCCCCCGGAGTCCCACCATGCTCAAAGCAGCCATCGTCCTGATGCTGATTGCCACGGTTGTCAGCCTGTTCAGCGGCCTGTTTTTTCTGGTCAAGGACGACAGCCACTCAAACCGCCTCGTCATTGCCTTGAGTGTACGTGTCACTCTGGCCGCCATTACCCTGGGTCTGATCACCTGGGGTTTTTTCAGCGGCCAGCTGGTTTCTCATGCCCCCTGGTAGCTTGCTCGTGAAGGTGTGTCAGTTACCCCGATTTCGACTGATAGACCTTCGCGAGCTAGGTCGCTCCTACAGCACGTAGACGAAAACGAACAACCCGATCCACACCACATCCACGAAGTGCCAGTACCAGCTCGCCGCTTCGAAGCCGAACTGGTGCTCGCTGTCGAAGTGCCCGCGCATGACCCGCATCAGCATCACGAACAGGATGATGGTGCCGATGGTCACGTGGGCGCCGTGGAACCCGGTGAGCATGAAGAACGTCGCGCCGTAGATGCCCGAACCCAGGGTCAGGCCCAGCTCGTGGTAGGCGTGCATGTACTCTTCGGCCTGGAAGGTGAGGAACGCACAGCCCAGCAGTACGGTGAGCGCCAGCCACAGCTTGAGTGCACCGCGATGGCCCTTTTTCAAGGCATGGTGAGCGATGGTCACGGTCACGCTGGAGCTCACCAGCAACACGGTGTTGAGCAGCGGCAGGCCCCAGGGGCTAATGACTTCCTTGGGCGACGGAAACAATTTCGAGTCCGGGTTATTCAGCAGCGGCCAGACGAATTCGAAGTTCGGCCACAGCATGTGCGCGATGCCTTTTGTGCCCTCACCACCGAGCGCCGGACCAGAGACGTGACGTACATAAAACAGTGCGCCAAAAAAGGCGATGAAGAACATCACCTCCGAGAAAATGAACCAGCTCATGCCCCAGCGGAACGAGCGATCCATCTGTGCGCTGTACAAGCCGCCACGACTTTCCTTGATCACCGTACCGAACCAGCCGAACAGCATGTAGGCCACCATCAGCCCGCCGATGAAAAAAATCAGCGGCCCGTGGGATTCCGGGCGCGCCGCTTTCAGATCGTTGAACCAGGTGGCCAGGCCGTAGACGGTAGTGACCATGCCGAGCGTGGCGATGATCGGCCATTTGCTCTGGGCGGGAACGTAATAATGTTCATGAGTTGCCATTTATTGTTCTCCTTATCGGGCACGCTCAGCCGCCAGTGTTTACAGCTACCGGTGGATGTCGGGCGGTGATATCGAACAGCGTGTAAGACAGCGTCAGGTGCTTCACATCCTTGGGCATGTCACGGTCAACGATGAAACGTACCGGCATCTCGATCCGCTGACCGGGCTGCAGCACTTGCTGGGTAAAGCAGAAACATTCGGTCTTGTGGAAGTACGCCGCCGCGGTGCTAGGCGCGATACTCGGCACGGCTTGCGCACTCATCGGCTTATCGGTGGGGTTGTGGGCGATGAAGATCATTTCGTTCACCGCCCCGGGGTTGGCCGTCAGTTCATCGTGCTTGGGATAGAAATCCCAAGGCATGTCGGCAGTGTTGGTCGACAGAAACTGCACGCGCACCTGCCGCGAGGTATCGACCGTTTGCTCACCCTCGTACTGCCCGCCGGTCTTGCCATTGATGCCGAAAGCCTTGCACATCACGTCGTAGATCGGCACCAACGCAAACCCGAACACAAACATCGCCACCACCGCGATCAGCAAACGCGTGACCAGTTTCTTCAACGAAATTGAGTCAGCCATGATTCCAAACCTCTACGCATAACCCTGTAGGAGCCGGCTTGCTGGCGATGCAAACACCTCGGTGTATCGGCAACACCGCGTTATCGTTCATCGCCAGCAAGCCGGCTCCTACGAGGGCTTTGTTCATTTCACTTCCGGCGGCGTGGTGAAGGTGTGATACGGCGCTGGCGACGGGATGCTCCACTCCAGGCCTTCAGCCCCATCCCACGGTTTGGCCGGTGCTGGCGGACCGCCGCGAATGGTCTTGATCACTATGAACAGGAAGAAGATCTGCGTCGCACCGAACATGAATGCGCCGATCGACGACACCATGTTGAAGTCGGCGAATTGCAGGTTGTAGTCCGGAATCCGCCGCGGCATGCCCGCCAGGCCCACGAAGTGCATCGGGAAGAAGGCCATGTTCATGCCGATGAACGACAGCCAGAAATGCAACTTGCCGAGGGTTTCGTCGTACATGTGGCCGGTCCATTTCGGCATCCAGTAATAGGCCGAGGCGAAGATCCCGAAGATCGCCCCCGGCACCAGCACATAGTGGAAGTGCGCGACCACGAAGTAGGTGTCCTGGTACTGGAAGTCCGCCGGGGCGATGGCCAGCATCAACCCGGAGAAACCGCCAATGGAAAACAGGATCACGAACGCCACGGCGAACAGCATCGGCGTCTCGAAGGTCAGCGAGCCTTGCCACATGGTGCTGGCCCAGTTGAACACCTTCACGCCCGTTGGCACCGCAATCAGCAGCGTGGCGTACATGAAGAACAGCTCGCCCACCAACGGAATGCCGACCACGAACATGTGGTGCGCCCAGACGATGAACGACAGGAACGCGATACTCGCCGTGGCGTAGACCATCGAGGTGTAGCCGAACAATGGCTTGCGCGAAAACGCCGGAATGATCGAGCTGACGGCACCGAACGCCGGCAGGATCATGATGTACACCTCGGGGTGACCGAAGAACCAGAACACATGCTGGAACAGCACCGGGTCACCGCCACCGGCGGCACTGAAGAAGCTGGTGCCGAAGTGGATGTCCATCAGCATCATCGTCACGCAACCGGCCAGTACCGGCATCACCGCAATCAACAGGAACGCGGTGATCAGCCAGGTCCAGACAAACAGCGGCATTTTCATCAACGTCATGCCGGGGGCGCGCAGGTTGAGGATGGTCGCGATCACGTTGATCGCCCCCATGATCGAACTGATCCCCATCAAGTGAATGGCGAAGATGAAGAAAGTCACGCTTTCCGGCGCGTAGGTCGTCGACAGCGGTGCATAGAAGGTCCAGCCGAAGTTCGGCCCGCCGCCAGCGGTGAACAGGGTCGAAACCAGCAGCAGGAACGCCGCCGGCAACAGCCAGAAGCTGAAGTTGTTCATCCGCGGCAAGGCCATGTCCGGCGCGCCGATCATCAGCGGAATCATCCAGTTGGCGAGACCGACGAAGGCCGGCATCACCGCACCAAAGACCATCACCAAGCCGTGCATGGTGGTCATCTGGTTGAAGAATTCCGGCTGGACGATTTGCAGCCCGGGTTGGAACAACTCGGCGCGAATCACCATCGCGAACGAGCCGCCGAGCAGGAACATGGAGAATGCAAACCACAGGTACAGCGTACCGATGTCCTTGTGGTTGGTGGTCAGCACCCAGCGCATCAGGCCTTTGGCGGGGCCATGGGCGTGGTCGGTGGCGGTATGAACATGTTCATCGATTACAGCAGTCATGTCCTGTCTCCTGCAAACAGATGGGCTGGGCAGGCCGGGATGCATAGCCCCGACCGGTTCCTTACGTGCGCAATAGACCGGGTCATTTGCTTTCCGCCTGTTTCAGCTCCAGCACTTCTTTAGGCGTGACCATGTCGCCCTTGTTGTTGCCCCAGGCATTACGTTCATAGGTCACGACTGCCGCGATATCGACTTCCGAGAGTTGCTTGCCGAACGCCGCCATCGCGGTGCCGGGCTTGCCGTGGAAGACAAGGCTCAGGTGAGCGTCTTTCGGTCCGGTGGCGATTTTCGAGCCCTTGAGCGCCGGGAACATCGGCGGCAGGCCCTGGCCTTCGGCCTGGTGACAGGCCACGCAGGTGGTGTGGTAGATCTTGTCGCCGCGATCCTTGAGCTCGTCGAGCGTCCATTCCTTGCTGGTCAGCTCTTTGAGCTGCGCAGCCTCGACCTTGCGATCGGCCAGCCATTTTTCGTAATCGGCCTTTTCCTTGACCTCGACCACGGTCGGCATGAAGCCGTGATCCTTGCCGCACAACTCGGCGCACTGGCCACGGTAGATGCCGGGCTTGTCGATGCGGGTCCAGGCTTCATTGACGAAGCCCGGGATCGCATCGCGCTTGACCGCGAAGGCCGGCACCCACCAGGAGTGGATCACATCGGCGGAGGTCACCAAAAAGCGCACCTTGGTGCCGACCGGCAGCACCAGGGGCTTGTCGACTTCGAGCAGGTAGTGCTCGCCCTTGGTTTCCTTGTTGTGGATCTGGTCTTGAGGAGTGGTCAGGTTGCTGAAGAACTCGACGTCCTGGCCCAGGTACTTGTAGTGCCACTTCCACTGATAGCCGGTGACCTGGATATCGATTTCCGGCTCGCTGGCGTCGTACATCTTGATCAGGGTCGCGGTAGCGGGAACCGCCATGGCCACCAGGATCAGGAAGGGCACGATGGTCCAGAGGATTTCAACGGTGGTGCTTTCATGAAATTTTGCGGCCACCTGCCCGGTCGAGCGGCGGTGGAGAATCATCGACCAGAACATGGCACCAAAAACGATGATGCCGATCACCACACAGATCCAGAAAATGGTCATGTGCAGGTCGAATACTGCGTGACTGATTTCAGTCGCTCCAGGCGCCATATTCACAGTCCAGGCCGCTTGCGCCTGACTGAAAATCGACCACAACAGGAGGCCCATCCAGACATGTGGATGTCGCATCATTGCGGGTTCCCCTTATCGTTCTTGTTATCCCGCCGGCTTTCACCTGCGGCAAGGGAGCGGCTGCATCAGACTACGAACTTGAATCGCCGGGCCTTGCTGCACATGCAGTCGGGCGTCATCAGCTAACTCCATTCCACCCCGAGTATAGACAGCACCTCCGACCTCGCAACGCGAAGGCGTAAATCATCTGAAACAGCATTAACTTGCATTGCAGGGCACGAATGGAGAAGGATGCAGACGAGTGGTGGCAAATCGATATAACGGGGGCGTCTCAAGGATGAAATAATTATGACAAATGCGTCTTAGCATTTTTCGTAAGCCAGCTAAGTTATGTCTTCCCTATTTCATTGCCTTGTTCCCTGGAGTTTTCATGAACACCGCCGCATTGCGCGAGCAGATCCAAAAAGCCCAACAACACGAAGCCGAGACTGGCCTGCTGACACGTCAGCTGGAAAGCAAACTGCCGCATCTACACCCGTCGATCCAATTGCCGGAGACCGATACCAACGGCGTGCTGACGCGATTTGTCGCCGCCTACATCGAAGAAGTGCCCGATCTGCTGGACGCAGCCAATGAAGTCGCCAGGGAAGCGGGCATTGAGTCACAGATCAAACCGGTGCTGAAAATCGCCGAGCAGTACTTCCTCCAGCCGCCAGCCATCATGGCCGGCCATGTCGGGCTCGACAGCCTGCTGGACGAGGCCTACCTGGCACATCGGTTTGTCGAAGAGGTCAACGACCTGTACATCAAGCATTTCGGCCAGCCACTGATCCCCCTGGACATGACTGTCGCCAACTTGATTGCTCACCAATTGATCGGTGAGTCGTTCGCCAACCAACTGGACGAAGTCGTGCATCACGCCTTCGAAGAGATGCTCAATGACGAAAACTTCGCCCTGGAATCGGTAGAAGCCTACCGTGACAAGCTCAATAGCCCGGACACCGGCGCCGCGTGGAAACGCTGGCCGTGCATGTCCCGCCGCCTGGGCGTAGGCCTGAAGCTGGATCAGCCAGCGGCTTGATCCATCGATAAACACAATCCCCCTGTGGGAGCGGGCTTGCTCGCGAAGAGGGAGTGTCAGACGACATCAATGTTGCCTGACCCACCGCTTTCGCGAGCAAGCCCGCTCCCACACTGTTATCTACCCGGCCGCGCCGACGCCGGTGTTCGTTCGCACGCGTCCCTCGAGCCTGCGCTTCAATCCCCGCGACTCAATCAACAGCCTCGACCCCTTGGCTGCATTCGCCCGTCCCCACTCTTCCAGCAACTCCAGACACGAGTGATCGATGTAGCTCAGGTTATTGAGCGGCACATGCACTGTCGTGCCCGGAGCAATACTGCCCAACACCCGGGTCAGCGCCGGCACCTTGAGGAAGGTCGCCGCACCCATCAGGCGCAACTCCATTTGCCCTTCCTGAGGCAGGTCGATCAGGCTGATTTTCAAGCGAGAGGCTTTCAGCGCCAGTTTCACCAGCGTCAGGCCGAAGCCAATCAGCACGCCGGTCAGCAGGTCCGTGAAAACGATGGCGAGCGCAGTTGCCGCATAAGTGAACATCGGCGCCCGACCATACCGGCCCAAACCACGCAAGACCTTGAGATCCACCAATTTGAAGCCGGTGTACACCAGTACGCCCGCCAGGCTTGCCACCGGAATGCTTTGCAGCACGCTGGACAGCAACAGCACGAACGCCAGCAGCCAAAGGCCATGGAAAATGGTTGAAAAACGCGTGGTTGCTCCCGCCTGAACATTCGCCGAACTGCGCACGATAACGCCCGTCATCGGCAACGCCCCAAGCAGGCCACACAACATGTTGCCGATGCCTTGCGCCGAGAGTTCCCGGTCGAAGTCCGAACGCTGGCCGCTGTGCATGCGATCCACCGCCGCGGCTGAAAGCAAGGTTTCGGCACTGGCGATGAAGGCCACGGCAAATGCGGCAATCAGCAGGGCCGGATCAGCCAGGTTGAGCAGATCCGTCGGCTTCAGCCAGTCGATGGCTTCCGCCAGGTTGGCCGGCACCTGGACCCGTTTGACCTGCAACGTCAACACCAGGCTGGCAAGCGTAGCCAGGCCGACGCCCAGTAGCGCCCCGGGAATGAAGCGCAGGGATTGTGGACGGAGTTTTTCCCACAGCCACATGACGGCAATCGTCGACAAACCTAACAAGCCCGCTTGCCAACCAAACGTGGGCAACGCCTGAGCCAGCGCTGCCGGGAAGGCTGCCAGGTTATCCAGCCCCGAGGGTTTGGGCACGGCATCCAGCATCACATGCACCTGAGACAGGACGATCAACACGCCAATCCCGGCCAGCATGCCGTACACCACCGCAGGCGCCGTCACCCGAAACCAGCAGCCCAGCTTCAAGCGACCGGCCACCAGTTGCAGAAACCCCGCCAACAACAATATGGGCCCGAGCATGGTGATACCGTGCTGGCGGACCAGTTCGAATACCAGAACGGCCAGCCCAGCCGCCGGGCCACTGACCTGTAGCGGCGAGCCGGCCAGCCAACCGACGACCAGACCACCGATGATGCCGGTGATCAGACCTTTGGCCGGCGGCAGGCCAGAGGCAATCGCGATGCCCATGCATAGGGGCAGGGCGACCAGAAACACAACCACCGAAGCCAGCAGCTCCCGTGGCAGAACAGCTTTGAGTCGAGCAGCACGCATGGTGAGTCTCCCGAAGTTTTCTTCAGGCATGGCAAAGCCAGGCTGCCTGAACGGCAGCCTCGGCTGAACCACACAACGATTTAGGAGGATTTAGAAGCGCGCTTTGGGCGTCGCCACGGGAATGGGCAGGCTGCCATTGAGCGGCAGGAAACAGCCTTGATCAGCGTCGTAGGCTTTGATTTCGCTGGTTTCGATGTTGTAGACCCAGCCGTGGATAAACAGCTGACCGTTGGCCATGCGCGAGGCCACCGACGGATGGGTGCGCAGATGCTGCAATTGGGCGATCACATTCTCTTCGGTGAGGATGTGCATGCTTTCGCTTTCACTAGAGCAGTTGCAGTTCTCCTGCACCATGGTCTTGGCCACTTCGGCATGACGCAGCCAGGCTTTGACCGTGGGCATTTTTTCCAGACTGTCCGGGTTGAGCACCGCGCGCATGGCGCCGCAGTCGGAATGCCCGCAAATGATGATGTGATGCACCCCCAAAGCCAGTACGGCGTACTCGATGGCCGTGGAAACACCACCGTTCATTTGCCCGTAAGGCGGTACGACGTTACCGACGTTACGGGTCACGAACAGGTCGCCAGGGGAGCTTTGGGTAATCAACTCGGGAACGATGCGCGAATCGGCGCAGGCGATGAACATCGCTCGTGGCCGCTGGGCCGTGGCGAGTTTCTTGAAGAGCTCTTCCTGCTGGGGAAAGATCTCATGATGAAAATGCAAAAAGCCGTCAACGATGTGCTGCAACGCTGCATCGGCGGTTTCAGCCTCGGGTTGGGCTGAAGCCGACGCAGCCAACGGCTGTTTATCCTTGTCACTCATGAATTCATCCTCATTGGCGGGCTCGGAAAGTCATCCCGTGGGGTCCGGTGTGGAGCCAGTGGCTGGTTAAAAAACATCCGGGCCAAACATCTCGACCCATCAGTCACTCGATGAACAAGGTAGCGGCCGAATCTTAATTGAAACTGAATAAAACGCTCTAGAATGCGTGTTACAGGTCACAAAAAACGTGACCAGCCTAATGCGTGAGCGCACTCTTCAGTACTCAACCATAGGCCAATTGTCCTCAAATCAACGACATTTGGCGACCCGGCGGACAAAAGGCGTCGCAGTCCAGATTGAACCCCTCCCGGTGATTGATACCCAGCCGTTTGATCGCTTTGGCAAAGCGCTGTGCCAGCAAGTCCGCAAACGGACCTTCGCCGCGCATTCGAGCGCCAAAGCGGCTGTCATAAAGTTCACCGCCACGGCTCTGGCGAATCAGGCTCAGTACGTGCGCGGCCCGTTGCGGATAATGGGCGCCCAGCCATTCCTCGAACAGCGGCGCCACTTCCAACGGCAAGCGCAACATCATGTAGGCAGCGCTTTGCGCCCCGGCCGCATGGGCCTCGTTCAGCAGGTTTTCGAGCTCGCTGTCGTTGATCATGGGGATCATCGGTGAACACAGTACGCCCACCGGAATGCCTGCCTCGCGCATGACCCGGATCGCCCGCAACCGTGCCTTGGGCGCTGCAGCGCGGGGTTCGAGGATGCGCTTGAGTTCGTCGTCGAGGGTGGTCAGGCTGATCATCACCGCCACCAGCCTCTGCCGGGCAAGTTCGGCCAGCAGGTCCAGGTCGCGCAGAATCAGCGAGCCCTTGGTGACGATGGTCACCGGATGTCGATAGCGCAGCAGCACCTCAAGTGTCTTGCGGGTGATCTGGTATTCGCGCTCGATCGGCTGGTAAGGGTCAGTGTTGGAACCGAGGTTGATCGGCGCACATTGATAACCACGTTTAGACAGCTGCTCCTCAAGCACATCCACGGCGTTGGTCTTGGCGATCAGTTTTGTCTCGAAATCCAGCCCCGGCGACATGTCCCAATAGGCGTGGCTTGGCCTTGCGTAGCAGTAGATGCAACCGTGCTCGCAACCGCGATAGGGATTGATCGAACGATCGAAGGGCAGGTCCGGCGACGTATTGCGGGTGATGATGGTTTTCGCGGTCTCGATGCGCACCTCGGTGCCCTGGGTGACCGGCACTTCCTGGTACCAACCATCGTCTTCAGCCACCGAACGGTTCGGGGCGAATCGGTTGTGCGGATTGGTCGCGGTGCCGCGGCCACGTGGGGGCAATGGCGTGTGCATGGGGGGGAATCCTGATTGCTGTATGCCCATACAGTATAACGACAATGATCTGCCGGCCAGTGCCGTTCGGCATTTAGCTCGCCGTCGAGTCTTGGAAGAGAATGAAGAGCAATCAAGAGATACACATTACAACTGGCCACTCAATATTAATCATCGCTATCGTTACCTCCCCAACAAACACAAACATGGATATTAATTAAAAGGATTTAATAATGTCGTTTTTCAATCTTCGCGGTATTTTCCTGCAAAAACTTGGCCCAACAATAGTCGACCCCGATGAAGTGCTTGTATCAATGCAGTTCGCATTGAAAGAAGAAGGATGGGATGCTGAAAACAACGTGCAGACGACAGCGTTGCTGGACTCTACCACCTTCATCGCATCGTCTTACGACGGTGGCCAATCGTTCAGCCTCGGCGGTATCAGCAAGGATATCGATGGTGACGGCGATATTGATGCCAATGACAAGGCCAAACTTCTGGCCTTGGCCAAAGCCTATGCCAGCATCGTCAATCCCTGATCAATACTTATTGAAATAGAATATCCAACAAGCGCCGGTAGAACTTAACACTCGGCCGGCGTATTTTTTTGCGTGTACTTATTGGAATATATTTAGAACACTTTCACATTGATCGACGACACCAATACCGTCTGCTTCACGATTCTTTGACGATCAGCTCACGGGCCGTTGACCGGGCAAAGCTCATTCTTGCCAGCATCTCCCGTCCCTTTACTGAACGGTCGCCCGAGCATGCAATTACCACGCTTTATCCCTGCGGTGTTTCTTTCACTGATCGCAGTTTTCAACCTGGCCCCAGTCGTTGCTGACGACAGCGCTCCGATTCGTCCGGCGGAATGGGCCCAACCGGTCGAGAAGCAGTACAACCTCTTCCAGATGTCGCCGACGCTCTATCGCAGTGCGTTGCCGGACAAGGGTGCCGTGCCGCTGCTGGAAAAACTCAAGGTCGGCACGGTGATCAACTTCCTGCCTGAGGCAGACTCCAGCTGGTTGGCCACGCCAGGCATCACGCAAGTACAGCTGCCTTATCGCACCAACCATGTGGACGACGCCGAGGTGCTCAAGGCCTTGCGCGCCATCAAGTCTGCCGAAGCCAAGGGCCCGGTACTGATGCACTGCAAACACGGCTCTGACCGTACCGGCCTGATGGCGGCCATGTACCGGGTTGTCATCCAGGGCTGGAGCAAGGAAGAGGCCCTTAACGAAATGACCCAGGGCGGCTTTGGTGACAGCACCCATTTCAAGGACGGCATTCGCTACATGATGCAGGCCGACGTGGAAAAACTGCGCACGGCCCTGGCCAACGGCGATTGCAGCACCACCCCGTTCGCCGCGTGCTCGATGAAGAGCTGGCTCAAATCCGCTCATATCGAATAAAAAAGTTCTTCACGCATTCCCGGGAAACTGTAGGAGCCGGCTTGCTGGCGATGGACTCCAGTGCGCCGCGTTTATCCAGTTCATGCGCGTAATCGTTAACGACCATCGCTGGCAAGCCAGCTCCTACAAGGGACCGCGTCCTGGTCGAAATGATGTGAACGCCAAATTGTAGGAGCCGGCTTGCTGGCGATGACCTCCAGTGCGCCGCGTTTATCCAGTTCATGCGCGTAATCGTTAACGACCATCGCTGGCAAATCAGCTCCTACAAGGGACCGCGTCCTGGTCGAAATGATGTGAACGCCAAATTGTAGGAGCCGGCTTGCTGGCGATGGACTCAAGTGCGCCGTGTTTATCCAGTTCATGCGCGTAATCGTTAACGACCATCGCTGGCAAGCCAGCTCCTACAAGGGACCGCGTCCGAGTCGACAATGAGGGGTCCTCCAAACCCGTGAAAGTCCCAAAAAAAGCCCCCGTTGCATGGCGCGCCGGGGGCTTTATGTCACTCAGGCTTTTTTTTCAACTTCGGGTTCGGGAAGAACTGAACAGCCTGAACCTTGGTGTCGGCTGGTTTGAGTGCGCTGGTAGTAACCCGCGTACCCAACTCCTTTGGCACCGACAGCCCTTGCTCATTGAGTGTGTCGGAGTAGCCGCAGGCCACGCACTCTCGGTGCGGGACCTGGTCCTCATTCCACATCATCAGCTTGTCCGGCTCGCTACATGCCGGGCAGACCGCCCCGGCGATAAAGCGTTTCTTGGTAATCACAGGTCCCTCGCTCATGCTGCCGCGTCCTCACTCAGGCCGCTGTGGCGCAAGAGTGCGTCAATCGATGGCTCGCGACCACGGAAGTCGACGAACAGCACCATCGGCTCCTGGGAACCGCCCCGTGCCAGGATCGCTTCACGGAAGGCGCGACCGGTGTCGGCGTTGAGTACGCCTTCTTCTTCAAACTTCGAAAACGCATCGGCCGAGAGCACTTCAGCCCATTTGTAGCTGTAGTAACCCGCGGCATAACCGCCAGCGAAGATGTGCGCAAAGCTGTTGGGGAAGCGGTTGTAAGCCGGCGGACGCATCACCGAAACCTCGTCACGCACGCCTTCGAGCACTTGCAGCACGCTGCGGCCGTCGCCGTGGGTGGCGTGCAGTTCGAAGTCGAACAGCGAGAATTCCAGTTGGCGGACCATCATCAGGCCGGACTGGAAGTTTTTCGCCGCGAGCATTTTCCCGAGCAAATCCTGAGGCAGCGGTTCGCCGGACTCGTAGTGACCGGAAATCAGCGCCAGGCCTTCCGGCTCCCAGCACCAGTTTTCCATGAACTGACTTGGCAGTTCGACGGCATCCCAGGCCACGCCGTTGATGCCGGACACGCCAGCATGCTCGACGCGGGTCAGCAGGTGATGCAGGCCGTGACCGAACTCGTGGAACAGGGTGGTGACTTCGTCATGGGTCAGCAATGCAGGCTTGCCGCTGTCGGCCGGGGTGAAGTTGCACACCAGGTTCGCCACCGGGCTTTGCAGCACACCGTCAGCGGTGCGACGACGGTCGCGGGCGCCATCCATCCAGGCACCGCCACGCTTGTTGGCGCGGGCATAGAGGTCGAAGAAGAAGCGGCCGACGTGCTGGCCGTTTTCCTTGATTTCAAACAGGCGGACATCCGGGTGCCAGGTATCGAAACCTTTCTGCTCGGCAATCTCGATGCCGTACAGGCGCTGGACGATGGCGAACAGGCCGCTGAGCACCTTGTCGATCGGGAAGTAGGCGCGCAGTGCTTCCTGGGCGACGCTGTAGCGTTGTTCGCGGAGTTTTTCGCCGTAGAAACCGCTGTCCCAGCTTTGCAGGTCCGGGCAACCTTGCTCGGCGGCATAGGCCTTGAGCTGTTCCAGATCCTGAGCGGCGAACGGCTTGCTGCGCGTGGCCAGGTCGCGCAGGAAACTCAGCACCTGATCGCTGGATTCGGCCATTTTGGTCGCCAGGCTCAACTCGGAGAAACTGCTGAAACCCAACAGCTTGGCCAGCTCCTGACGCAGGTCGAGGATTTCTTCCATGACCGGGCCGTTGTCATTCTGACCGGCATTCGGCCCTTGGTCCGACGCACGGGTGCAGTAGGCCGCGTAGACTTCCTCACGCAGCGCGCGATCCTGGGCGTAGGTCATTACCGCGTAGTAGCTTGGGAATTCCAGGGTGATCAGCCAGCCGTCCAGGTCCTTGGCCTGTGCCGCGGCAGCCATTTGCGCCTTGGCCGAATCGGTCAGGCCGGCGAGGGCGGCTTCATCGGTGACGTGCTTGGTCCACGCCTGGGTGGCATCGAGCAATTGGTTGGAGAAACGGCTACCCAGCTCGGACAGCTTGCTCTGCACTTCGGCGTAACGCTTCTGTTCGGCTTCCGGCAGGTCGATACCCGACAGACGGAAGTCACGCAGGGAGTGTTCCAGGATAGTTTTCTGCGCCACGTCGAAACCGGCGGCCTCCGGGCTGCTGGCCAGGGCTTCGAAGGCCTGGAACAGTTCGCGGTTCTGGCCCAGCTCGGTGGAGTAGGCGCTCAAGGCCGGCAGGCACGACTCGTAGGCTTCACGCAGTTCGGCGCTGTTGCACACGGCATTGAGGTGGCTGACCGGGCTCCAGGCGGCGCCCAGGCGGTCGTTGAGCTCGTCCATCGCCAGGACCAGGCCGGCCCACGATGGCTGTGTGGCCTGGGTCTTGAGGATCTCGACGATGGCGGCACGGTTGTCAGCCAGGATCTGTTCAATGGCCGGTTGTACGTGTTCGGCGCGGATGGCGGAGAACGGCGGCAGGTCGTAGGACTGCAAAAGAGGGTTGTTCACGCTCACGGTTGATACCTTGGCTGGAGAAACATGCAGCCATCTTAATTACAATCGACGTTCACCGCAGCTATCAGCAACAGAGAGAAACCCTATCGTGAACCTTCGCAAGTATCAGAACCACACGCCATTGCTGGGTAAAGGCGCTTTTGTCGACGGCTCGGCAGTGGTGATCGGCGACGTTGAAATTGGCGAAGACAGTTCGGTCTGGCCGCTGACAGTGATCCGTGGCGACATGCACCGCATCCGCATCGGCGCGCGCACCAGCGTGCAGGATGGCTGCGTGCTGCACATCACCCACGCCGGGCCGTTCAACCCCGATGGCTTTCCATTGCTGATCGGCGACGACGTGACCATCGCCCACAAGGTCATGCTGCATGGCTGTTCGGTGGGCAGCCGGGTGTTGATCGGCATGGGCAGCATTGTCATGGACGGTGCGCAGGTCGACGATGATGTGATCATTGGTGCCGGCAGCCTGGTGCCGCCGGGCAAGCATCTGCAAAGCGGCTTCCTGTATGTGGGAAGCCCGGTGAAGCAGGTCCGTCCGCTGAATGACAAGGAGCGCGCGTTTTTCACCTACAGCGCGGCAAACTACGTGAAGCTCAAGGACCTGCATCTGGCCGAAGGCTACGACCAGCTCTGACCCGGCCCCTTACTTTCAGGATTCAACATGCATTACCAAAGCGTTTTATTCGACCTCGATGGCACCCTGACCGACCCGCGCGAGGGCATTACCCGTTCGATCCAGTTCGCCCTGGGCAAACTGGGTATCGATGAGCCGGACCTGGCCAAGCTCGAACACTTCATCGGCCCGCCGCTGTTGCAGGCATTCATGCAGTTCTACGACTTCGACGAAGCCAAGGCGTGGGACGCGGTGAATTTCTATCGCGAGCGCTTCAAGGTCACCGGCCTTTACGAAAACCGGGTGTTCGATGGTGTCACGCCGCTGCTGGAAACCCTGGGCGGACAAGGCCGGCAGCTGTACATCGCGACCTCGAAACCGTGGGTGTTCGCCCGGGAGATCGCCCGGCATTTCGACTTTGCCAAACACTTCAAGGTGATTTACGGCAGCGAACTGGATGGCACCCGGACCAACAAAGTCGAGCTGATCGCTCACCTGATGGCCGAAGAAAACCTGGACCCGGCCAACACCCTGATGATCGGCGACCGCAAGCACGACCTGATCGGCGCGCGCAGCAACGGCCTGGACGCGGCGGCAGTGGGTTACGGGTTCGGCAGCCACGAAGAGTTGAGCGTCGAAGCGCCGGCGTATCACTTTGAAACGCTGGCTGAGCTGCATCAGGCGTTTTTGCAGCGCTGATAAGGCCGATACAAATCAACTGTGGGAGCGGGCTTGCTCGCGAAGAGGGAGTGTCAGTCGACATCAATGTTGTCTGATACACCGCCTTCGCGAGCAAGCCCGCTCCCACAGGGGGAATGCGTAATTCTTCAAGGTCTGGGCGGCGGGGCCAGCCTCTGCCCTTGCTCGACCGCCCAGTTCACCACCTGCGCGGTCAATTGATCGTTCGCCTGACCGAACCCGGCCACCACCGCCGGGACCTGCACATCACTGATTGGCTGGCGCACTTCAAAGCGGCGGCTGGCGAGCAGGCGCTGGTCATAGCTGCGCACCAGCAATGCATCCAGACGTACGACCACGCTGGCATTCGTGCCCTGGTATTCAGTCTGGAACGCCTGCAGGCTGCCGCCCAATTCAAGATCGGTTTGGAAGATGCTGTCATCGGTGCTCAGCAGCGGCACCCGCCCGTCATGCTGGAAACCTTCCAGCAGGCGATTGCGCACCAGCACCGGTGCCGGGTCGCTCCAGCGTGAACCCTTGTAGTGGCTGATCACATCGCCCTGAGGAATCACGGCGATGTTCGGACTGTTCAATGCTTCGCTGGACTGGAATTTGCTCAGGCGCAACGACCAGCGCTGCGGCGTGCCCTGGCTTGCCGAAGCGTTGCTCTGGGCCGACGGCAACCTATACATCTCGAAGGGCTCGGGTTTTGGCAGGATCGAGCACGAACTGATCAGCGTGAAGCCAGCGAGGAGGGCAATCCGAATCAGCTTCATGGCGTGAATTCCTTAGTCTTTTCACTGCCCAGCAGGTAACCGCTGGGGTTGGCCTCCAGACGCTTGGTAATGGCGCGCAATGAGCTCAGGGTTTCGCGCATCTCGTGCACGGCCGGGCCCAGGCCATTGAGGCCTTGCATGCCACTGTTGAGCGAATCCTGATTGGCGGTGATCAGTTTGTTGAGGGTAGCGCTGCTCTCCTGCAACGACTTCATCGCCTGCTCGGCGCTGCCCAGCGTCTCCTTGCCATGCTCGTTGAGCAGCCCGTTGGCATTGCGCATCAGCGCCGTGGTCTGCTCCAGCATGGTGTTGGCCTGCTTGCCCACCGACGCCAGTTGCTGCATGGCCTGACGGATATCGCCGCGCTGGTCGGCAATGGTCCCGGTGGTTTGCTCCAGGTGCTCAAGGGTATTGCTGATGCGCTCGATGTTTTCCGTGGAAAACATCAGGTTGGCGTTATGCATCAGGGTGTTCACCCCGGCCATCAAATCGTTGCTGTCATTGAGTAGGCGGGCGATAGGCGAGGGTGAGGCGACGATGGTCGGCAGGTTGCCGCCCTTGCCCTTGAGCGTCGGACTCTGTGGCGTGCCGCCGCTGAGCTGGATGATCGAGGTCCCCGTGACGCCGGTCAGGGCCAGCTTGGCATTCGTGTCCTCCTTGACCGGGGTATCGCCGGCCAGGCGAATTCGCGCCAGCACCCGGCGCGGGTCCTTCGGATCCAGGCGCAACGAAATCACGTCGCCGACCTTGATCCCGCTGTACTGCACCGAACTGCCCTTGGACAAACCACTGACCGCCTCGTTGAACACGACTTCGTAGTCCTTGAACTCGGTATCGACACTGGACTTGGCCAGCCACAGGCCGAACAGCAGCGCGGCCGTCACCACAATCACGGTGAACAGGCCGATCAGTACATGATGGGCTCGGGTTTCCATGTCAGACCTCGTTGAGCTGTTGGGCGGCTGTCAATGCCGCGCGGCCGCGTGGGCCATGGAAGTATTCGTGAATCCACGGATCGTTGGTTTCCGAGACCTTATCGATGGCGTCGGCCACCAACACTTTCTTCTGCGCCAACACCGCCACCCGGTCGGTGATGGTGTAGAGCGTGTCGAGGTCATGAGTCACCAGGAAAACGCTCAGGCCCAGGGCATCGCGCAGGGTCAGGATCAATTGGTCGAACGCGGCGGCGCCGATCGGGTCGAGACCGGCGGTAGGCTCGTCGAGAAACAGGATGTCCGGGTCCAGTGCCAGCGCCCTGGCCAATGCGGCACGCTTGATCATGCCGCCCGACAGCGATGCTGGATACTTGTCCGCCGCCGACAGCGGCAACCCGGCCAGGGCCATTTTCACCGCCGCCAGGTGCTCGGCATCGTTGCGGCTCAAGCCGGCATGTTCGATCAGCGGCAGGGCGACGTTCTCGGTCACCGTCAGCGAGGAAAACAGCGCGCCCTTCTGGAACAGCACGCCAAAGCGCCGCTCCACCAACGAACGCTCGTGCTCGGACAAGGTTGGCAGGTTCTTGCCGAAGACTTTCACCACGCCTTCGCTCGGCTGGCGCAGCCCGACAATGCTGCGCAGCAACACCGATTTACCACTGCCGGAACCGCCGACCACGGCGAGAATTTCGCCCTTGTACAAATCCAGGTCGAGGTCCTCGTGCACGCTCTGGCGGCCAAAGCGATTGCACAGCCCACGCACTTCAATCACTGCCTCGGAGGGCGCTCGGGGTACTCGACTCACCAACCCATCTCCATGAAAAACATCGCGGCTATCGCATCCATCACGATCACCACGAAAATCGACTGCACCACGCTCGACGTGGTGTGGGCACCGACGGACTCGGCGCTGCCGCTGACCTTGAAACCTTCGAGGCACCCAATCGCGGCGATCAGGAAAGCGAAGACCGGCGCTTTGACGATCCCCACCAGAAAGTGTTGAACGCCAATGTCCGATTGCAGCAACGATATGAACATCGCCGGCGAGATATCCAGTTTCACCGCGCAGACCACCGCACCGCCGATGATCCCCGACAGCATCGCCAGAAAGGTCAGCATCGGCAGGGCAATCAGCAATGCCAGGACCCGCGGCACCACCAGCAATTCCACGGGGTCGAGGCCCAGGGTGCGGATGGCGTCGATTTCTTCGTTGGCCTTCATCGAACCAATTTGCGCCGTGAACGCACTGGCGGTGCGCCCGGCCATCAGGATCGCCGTCAGCAACACGCCGAACTCGCGCAGGAAGGCAAATCCCACCAGGTCCACGGTGAAGACCGTGGCGCCGAAAGTGGCCAGTACCGTCGACCCGAGAAACGCCACCACGGCGCCCACCAGAAAAGTCAGCAATGCAACGATGGGGGCGGCGTCGAGCCCGGTCTGTTCGATATGGGCGATCGTCGACGTGACACGCCAGCACTTGGGACGGAACAGGCCTCGGGCAATGGTTTCGATGATCAGGCCAACGAAACCCAGCAGTTGCAGGGTGTCCTGCCAAACGATGTCCACCGCGCGGCCGATGCGGGTCAGCAACTGCACGGTAACGCTGATTTCCGGTTCCTTGATCGGTACGCAGAAATCGGTCAACGAGCAGTAGACGGTTTGCAGCAACGCGCGGTCGGCAGCGGAAAGCGTGCAATCCGGATGTTCAGCGGAGCGGCCGAGGCGCTCGGAGCCGAGTAGCTCGACCAACAGCGAGGCGCCGGCGGTGTCGAGCGCGCCGAGACCATTGAGGTCAATGGGGGTGTTGGCGTCGTACTGGCCGTGGAGTTTTTCGCTCAACAGCTTGAGGTCAGCGTAATGGGCAAGCGTCCAGTCGCCCGTCACCCGCAACCGTGCAGGGGTGATCGACGTGTCCAATCGGGCGTTGCCGGCCATCGTGCTGCTGATCATAAGCTCCGTGCTAGTTCAGTGATAACAAGCTCTACGTAATAGCACGAACCTGACTACTTTTCTTTGATCGCTGTGCTGTCCTTGACCTCGAAGCGCAGCACGCCGATGACCTGGCCATCTTCGGTCAGCACCCGAACCTGCCATTTGCCGGCCGGGTTGCCCGGGAAGTTCTGCTTGTGGGTCCAGGCCCGGTAACCTTCCTTGCGCCCGCCGTGGATATCCAGCGCAATACGGTCGACCTCTTTTCCGTTGAACTGCCAGACGTGATAGATCCGTTCGTCCAGGCCACGCGGGGCATTGATCGCGGTGTATGCGTAGAGCCCGCCATTGCGAATCTGCTCGGCGCTGACTTCATCGAGGCTGGCGCCCGGTGTGCGGTCTTGCATTTGCGTGCTGATGGCCACGTCGGTCATCCACAGCGTTGCCGGTGGCACCCACGAACGCAGCTCCCAACCGACCGCACCGATGCCCAGGGTGATGCTCAAGATCGCCAACGCATTGCGTACCGTACGAATCGGGAAGATCGACGCCAGGCTCGGGAACGACAGCAGCACCGAGATACCCAGCGCCCATTTGAAACTTTGCGACGTCGTCAGGTGCATGATCACCGGCAACGCGGTGAGCAGCGCGGCGAACAGGGTCAGGGTGTGCAGGGCCAGAAACGCCCAGCGCCGTGGCGCCAGCCACTTGTAGTAGAGCGGGTCGATGATCGAAATCAGCGCCGCGATGCCCAGCAGCCCGGTGAAAAACAACTGGCCGCTGTTCCACGTCGTGGTGATGAAGAAGAACGGCAGGACAAAGAACAGGCTTTCCTGATGGATCATCTGCGTTGCGTAACGCAGCAACGGTTCCGGGATTTCGCGCTTGAAAACGCGCGCGAACAGCTTGGTCAGGCTGTTTTCCAGCATCAGCCAGATCCAGCTGATCAGCATGATGGTGGTGATCCAGCTCGCCAGGCCTTGCTGGCGATCGACCAGAATGAAACTGCCTACCCCGGAGATGAAACCAGCGAGCGCAATGACCCCAGGGTAGCGCTTCATCAATTCGAGGATGCGCTGTACGAAACGGGTCAGGTTTTGCATTCGGCGGGTTCACAGTAGTCGTAGGAAAAAACCTCGACAGGTTACCGCTGGCGCGGCCCCGTGGCGAGGGGGCTTGCCCCCGTTGGGTCGCGAAGCGGCCCTAAAATCCGTAATTCCAATACTTCAGATGAATTGCAGTAGTCAGTTTCACGACTGCTTCGCAGCCGAACGGGGGCAAGCCCCCTCGCCACAGTTAGTCGCTCGCCAGTTGGAGTGGTTACTTCCTGCGATGCAAACGCCAGCCCACCAACATCAACACGATCAAGCCCACCCCGCCGACCACCAGCCACATCAACTGGTCATAACTGAACAATGACTTCTCGATCCGCAAATACCCCGGCTGCAACAGCAGTTCACGCACAGCCTTGTTCGCCTCCTGCAGCGTCACCCCTTGCAGCTCCCGGGTCGGGTTGGTGAAACGGCCGTCTTCGTAGTCGCCGATGGCGCTCCAGTAGTAGTCCGCCAACGCGCTGTTGCCTTGTACGGCCCAGGCCTGGCGGGCAATCGCGGCCTGTTTGAGGCGGTTGAAGGTGTCGGCATTGAGGCCGTCCCTGAGCAATTCGGCCTTCAAGTCATCAAGCACTTGTTCGGCCTCGGACACGTCGTCGCGTTCAAGGTCGGCGTTGAGGCTCATGAAACCCACGCCGCCGAATACCTCGCGTTCCGCCCAAGGGCCATAGGACAAACCGTGAGCCAGGCGCAATTGGCGATAGAGCGCCCAGTCCAGATAATCCTTGAGTAAATCGAAGGTTTGATCGTGCCCGTCTTCCAGTACCGGCTCCGGCACCAGCCAGTGCAATTTGGCGCCGTTGCCGACCAGACCGTGGGTCAGGGTGCGCTCGTGGGCGGCACTGGCCTGGATTTGCGGCAGCGGCGGATGCTCGCCCGGGGTGATCGCCTCCAGCACGCCATACGCACGCTCCAGATAGGCCGGCAGCAACTTGTCGAGGTCGCCGACCACGATCAGGGTCATGTTGTTTGGCGCATACCAGTCCTTGCGTACCTGCTCCAATTGCTCACGGGTCAGGTCATCGACTTGCGCGCGCTCCGGGCATTTGAGGCCCAGTTCCACGGCCAACTGGTTGCTGGCCGTGTGGCCGAGGTCCTGTCGATCGAGCCAGCGTTGCAGGTGCGAGTAGTGGCCGCCATCTTCGCGCTCGACCACTTGTTTGGCCGCATTGATGGCGTTGTCGTCGAAACGGGTCTGGGTCAGCAGCGCCAGCAGCAGGTCGAGCACCTTGCGCTGGTTTTTCGCCGGGGCTTCGATGACGAAGGTTGTATCGGCGTTGCTGGTGAAGGCGTTCCACTCGCCGCCCAGGGCCTGCATGCGCTCTTCCAGGCCACCTTCGCCGCTGGCGTCGATGCCGCTGAACAGCAGGTGTTCCAGCAGATGCGGCAATTCCTTTTCCTCGCAGCCGAAATCGTCCAGGCCAACGCCGACCACCAGCCGGATAGCCACATGCCCGCGGTCAGTGCCAGGCTTGAGCAGCAACTGCAAACCGTTGCGCAGCGTGTAGCCCTCGACCTGAAAGCGATCCAGGGCGAATGACGGGAATGAACCAAGCAACAGGCAGGCGAACAACAGACAACGCATAACGGGTTTCCATACGGCGGATTGGAGGTCCGTGTCGTCAGTCAGGCCGTCTTCGCGAGCAAGCCCGCTCCCACAGACCCACGGAGATCCCTGTGGGAGCGGGCTTGCTCGCGAATGACCTTCCGGCTGAATCAGTAGTACTGACTGGCTACGGTGCCAGACGTTCAAGGTGAATGCGTAATGTCCGTCAAATCGTCGACCACCAGCGCGCCGGTGTCGGATGTTTCCAGCACCACATAGGCACTGCTGCAAAACAGCGAATTCAGGCGCTTCATGTCGGCGATCAGCTCCAGGTGCAACGAACTGGTTTCGATACTTTGCACGATTTTACGTTGCAAGCGGCTGACATGGGCATGAGCCAGGCGCCGCTCCTGTGCGCGGAAACGACGTTTCTCGCGCACCAACTGGCGAGCGCTTTCCGGATCGGCGCTGAGAAACACCGACATCCCGAGCCGCAGGTTGGAAATCAACTGAGTGTGCAAACCGGCCAATTCATCCAGCCCGACTTCGGAAAACGACCGGCGCTGCGAGGTTTTCTGCTGCTGAATTTTGCGCAACATGCGTTCGATCAAGTCGCTGGCGAGTTTCAGGTTGATCGCCAGCTCGATGATTTCCGCCCAGCGCCGGCTGTCCTGATCGCTGAGGTCCTCCCGGGGCATTTGCGCCAGATACAACTTGATCGCGCTGTAGAGCGCTTCGACATCGTCGGACAGGCGGCGCACTTCCTGGGTGACGGCGGTTTGCTTGCCGCGCAACACGTCGAGCATGGCTTCGAGCATGCTGTCGATCAGGTCGCCCATGCGCAGGGTTTCCCGCGCCGCGTTGGCCAACGCCAAACCGGGCGTGACCAATGCCGTGGGATCAAGATGCCGGGGCTTGGCCGTGCCGTTGGCCAGCGGGCGCTCCGGCAGCACCCAGGCACAAAACCTGGCCATCGGTCCGAGGCTGGGAAGCAGGATCAGGCAGCGCACGGTGTTGTAGAGCAGGTGAAAGCCGATAACCATTTCCTGAGGGCTGAAATCGAGGCCATCGAGCCAGTGCACCAGCGGATCGAGCACTGGAATGATCAATAAAAGACCAATCAGTTTGTACAGCAGGCTGCCCAACGCCACTTGGCGCCCGGCGGCGTTCTGCATGCTGGTGCTGAGGAAGGCGAGTACGCCACTGCCGATATTGGCGCCGATCACCAGCCCAATGGCCACCGGCAGGCTGATGACGTTGGCCCCTGCCAGGGTCGCGGTCAGCAGCACAGCGGCCAGGCTGGAATAGGAAATCATCGCGAACAGCGCCCCGACCAGGGCATCGAGCAGGATGTCGCCGGTGAGCGAGGCGAAAATCACCTTCACCCCTTTGGCATGGGTAATCGGATGCGCCGCTTCAACAATCAGTTGCAGCGCCAGAATGATCAATCCCAAGCCAATGGCGACACGGCCAAGCTGCCCGAGCCGGGTCTGCTTGCGCGACAGAAAGAAAATCACCCCGACAAAGATCAGCAACGGCGACAGCCACGACAGGTCGAACGTCAGCACCCGCGCCATCAACGCCGTACCGACGTCCGCGCCAAGCATGGTGGCCAGTGCCGGGGTCAGCGCCATCAAGCCCTGGCCGACAAAGGAGGTGACGAGCATGGCGGTGGCGTTGCTG
The DNA here is from genome assembly GCF_034009455.1 of Pseudomonas sp. P5_109. Taxonomy (NCBI): domain Bacteria; kingdom Pseudomonadati; phylum Pseudomonadota; class Gammaproteobacteria; order Pseudomonadales; family Pseudomonadaceae; genus Pseudomonas; species Pseudomonas sp. P5_109. The sequence continues at coordinate 35,276 of NZ_CP125380.1, read as the reverse complement.
CTCTGGACCATCGCCGTCACGGCGATCCCGGAGGCGAAAGCCAGCCAGCGTTTGGACATGTTATGGCCAATGACATGGCGCAGGTTGGTGCCGTAGACCCGCAGGATGCCGGTTCGGACGATGTGCGTGCCCCAGATCAGCAGGGCCACGGCGGAAAGCAAATTGAGCAGGGTGAGCATACCGACCCCCTGTGGTGTAGCGCCCCAAAGGAGCAAATTGACGGTGCCGCGCGACGTTCTACGTTCTGTACTTAAGCTGTAGTTGGCTAACGGTCTGCGCGCCAGCATCGCATAGCCAAAGAAGGGATTGAAACAAAACTGTCATGAAATCCGGTTTATGTGACCAGCCGAAAACAAAGTGGGAGCGGGCTTGCTCGCGAAGGCGTCGGGTCAGTCGACATTAACGTTGTCTGACACAGCGCTTTCGCGAGCAAGCCCGCTCCCACAGGGTATTACGTACGACCCGATTACTGGCCCGGAATGTCCTTGCGCAGCTTTACCGGATCCTGCTGTTTCTTCTTTTTCGCGATAGCGGTGCGCATCTTGATGTTGATCGCTTCCACCGCCAGCGAGAACGCCATGGCGAAGTAGACGTAGCCTTTTGGCACGTGCACGTCCAGGGATTCGGCAATCAGGACAGTACCGACAATCAACAGGAACGACAGCGCCAGCATCTTCAGCGATGGGTGCTTGTCGATGAACTCACTGATGGTGCCGGATGCCCACATCATCACCAGTACCGCCACGATGATTGCCGCGACCATGACCGGAACGTGGGAGACCATGCCGACCGCGGTGATCACCGAGTCGAGGGAGAACACGATGTCGATGATCGCGATCTGGATGATGGTGTAGAGGAAGTTGCCGCCCTTGCCCGAAGGCTCTTCGTTGGTTTCGTCTTCACCTTCCAGCGCGTGGTACATCTCTTGCGAGCTCTTCCACAGCAGGAACAGACCACCGAAGAACAGGATCAGGTCGCGTCCGGAGATGCCCTGGCCGAACACTTCGAACAGGTCGGCGGTGAGGCGCATGACCCAGGTGATCGACAGCAGCAGCAGGATTCGCGTGATCATGGCCAGCGCCAGACCGAAAATCCGGGTGCGCGCCTGCATATGTTTAGGCATGCGGCTGACCAGGATCGAAATCATGATGATGTTATCGATACCCAGGACGATTTCCAGGGCGGTCAGGGTAAAGAAGGCAACCCAGATTTCAGGGTTGGTCAGCCATTCCATGTGTATTCCTTTGAACGATTGTTAAACCACAAAGGGCCCGGGCTTCAAACAGCGAAGCCTGGACCCGAAGTGGTGAGTCTTGGGCTTATAGAGTGCTGAACATCGGGAAAGTCCCCAACAGCAGTGCAGCAATCAGTATGCAGATACAAACCAGCACTGCCCACTTCAGGGTGAAGCGCTGGTGGTCACCGAAATCGATACCGGCCAGGGCCACCAACAGATAGGTCGATGGAACCAGCGGGCTCAACAGGTGGACGGGCTGACCGACGATCGAGGCACGCGCCATTTCCACCGCGGTTATACCGTAATGGCTTGCGGCTTCGGCAAGTACCGGTAACACGCCGTAATAAAATGCATCGTTCGACATGAAGAAGGTGAACGGCATGCTTACCAGCGCCGTGATCACCGCCAGGTACGGGCCGAGGAAATCCGGGATCACCGACAGCAGGCTTTTCGACATGGCATCGACCATGCCGGTGCCCGACAGGATACCGGTGAAGATGCCGGCGGCAAAGATCAGCCCGACCACTGCCAACACGCTACCGGCGTGGGCCGCGACGCGATCCTTCTGCTGTTGCAGGCAAGGATAGTTGACGATCATGGCGATACTGAACGCCACCATGAACAGCACCGGCAACGGCAACAGGCCGGCGATCAGGGTGCACATCAGGCCCAGGGTCAGGGCGCCGTTGAACCAGATCAACTTCGGACGACGGGCATCCGGGAACTGCGAAACGCTGATTTCGCTGTGGTCGATCTCATCGCCCACCAGGTGCAATTCACCCAGGCGCGCACGTTCACGTTTGCCGTAGAAGTAAGCAATGGCCAGGATCGCCACTACACCGGCCGCCATCGCGGGAATCATCGGTACGAAGATGTCGGACGGGTCCACATGCAACGCACTGGCTGCGCGAGCGGTCGGGCCGCCCCATGGGGTCATGTTCATCACGCCACCGGCGAGGATGATCAGGCCGGCCATGATTCGCGGGCTCATGCCGATACGGCTGTAGAGCGGCAGCATGGCGGCCACGCAGATCATGTAAGTGGTCGCGCCGTCACCATCGAGGGAAACGACGAGCGCCAGTACGGCGGTGCCGACCGAAACTTTCAGCGGGTCGCCCTTGACCATTTTGAGGATCTTGCGCACGGCCGGGTCGAACAGGCCGGAGTCGATCATCAGGGCGAAGTACAGAATCGCGAACATCAGCATCACGCCGGTCGGCGCGAGCTTGGTGATGCCTTCGAGCATCATCGGGCCGATTTTCGGGCCGAAGCCGCCGAACAGGGCGAAGATGATTGGAATGAGGATCAGGGCGATTAGCGCGGACAGGCGCTTGGTCATGATCAGGAACATGAACGTGATGACCATGGCGAAGCCAAGGAAAGTCAGCATGGGAATACTCCAGGCGTAGCGCGGCTAGGGAATGGGCGGACCGGGTGGGATCAGCGCAGAACGGGAAGCACGAGAGGTACGGACGGAGTTGCAGCGAAGTGGCGGGTAGAAGAGGACATCAGAATCACCATTGTTGTTGTTAAATGGGCTGTGCGAGCGATAAAACGCTGGCATTGGCCGACCGGTCTGTTGCCGGTAGTGGGGGCGATCCTAATCGGGGAAGCTTTCAGCCAGCTTTCGGGAATGAAAGCGTTGACCAGAAGTACAACCGGTCGTCGGACTGGGGCATGCAGGTGAACCGGTTTATGGCCTTCGCGAGCAAGCCCGCTCCCACATTGGTTTTGAGTACGACACAGGTCCAATGTGGGAGCGGGCTTGCTCGCGAAGGCGTCGGTAGTTACACATCAGGAGGAATGCCATGAACAAAATCCACACCGGCGGCTGCCACTGCGGCCAGCTGCGCTATCAGTTCAGCGGGCCACTGCACGATATCGTCCATTGTCATTGTTCGATTTGCCGACGGGTCAGCGGCGGCATCGTGACGACCTGGATCACCGTGCCGACCTCCGCCTTTGAATGGCTGGCCGGGACGCCGGCGCGGTACGATTCCTCCACCACCTGCGCGCGATATTTCTGCGGTCACTGCGGGGCGCAACTGGCGGTGGTCACGCACCTGAGCCCGGGCACCATCGACCTGACCATCGCCACCCTCGACCATCCCGAGCAAGCACCGGCCGAGCGGCACATCTGGACCGACAGCCGCTTGCCGTGGCTGCATCTGGACGAACACTTGCCCGGTGAGGCTGAAGAAACACTCTGATCAAAAAATAGACAGGTCCAGCGGCCGAATCGCGCCCATCCAGATGGCGTGCTCGGTGTGGTCGCGCAGATCGTCGCCGGTGTCCGGGTGTAGAAACACCACCAGGCCGTTGCGATTGAGCGCCAGCCACGGCAGCACATCGCCCAGCACCTGCGGCTCGAAGGCCAACTGGCAGCTCCAGTCCGGGTGCGGACCAACCGGGCGCTCGTGCACGCGACCCATTTTCAGCGCAAACAGTTGCGTTGCCTGCTCACACAGGGCCCGCGCCTGGCCGATGGTGCTGGCGTCGAAATAGACATGGGCGTGGTAGCCCGATATGCGTTGCATTTGAAATCCTCTAAATCCGGTTGAGCAGAGCACACGGCACAGGTTTCGATCTTTTCATGTTTCATACCGCAATCGAAGGCAATGACAACCCCGACAGCGACTCCGCACTGCTGGCCTGCTCGGCCATCAACCAGTCCACAAACTGCTGGATCAACGCTCCACGTCGTTTGCGCTGGGGCAGGACCACGTAGTAACCCAACCTCGACATCGCCGTTTCGGCTATCGGTCGGCACAACAGCCCTTGTGCCAGCAAGTTATCCACAAGGTGGCGCCAGCCGATGGCCACGCCCTGGCCGCCAATCGCCGCCTGAATCAGCAGGGTGTAATTGTCGAAGCGCAATTGCCCTGGCGCCGGGGGCGAGGTGATGCCCAGCTCACGAAACACACCACTCCAGTCGAACCAGTTACTGCTGTGTTCCCCACGCAGGTGCAGCAATGGAAACTCCAGCAATGCCTGGACCGGCAAGGGCAGGGTACGCTCGCCCAACAACTGCGGGCTGCACACCGGAAACACTTCTTCGCTGAACAGCCAATGGCTTTCACCCTGCTTGAAGCGGCCATCGCCAAACAGCACCGCCACATCGATATCGGTACGTAGCATGTTATGACTGCGTTCACTGGTGACCAGGCTGACATCCACCTGCGGATTGGCCGCATGAAAGCGGTGCAGACGCGGCATCAACCAATAGGCGGCGAAGGCAAAATCCGTGGCGACCTGCAACACCTCATGCTGTTGCTGTGCGCTGATTGCGCTCAATCCTGCGTCGATATTCTGCAAACCAAGCTGAACCTGCTCGAAAAGAATCTGCCCGGCCTCAGTCAACTCGATACCGCGATAAATGCGGTCGAACAGGCGTGTTGCCAGTTGTTCTTCCAGGCGCTTGATCTGCTGGCTAATAGCTGGTTGCGTTGTGCCCAGCTCGACTGCCGCCGCGGTGAAGCTGCGCTGACGGGCTGCGGCTTCGAAGGCACGAAGCAGATCCAGTGACAGGTCACCAAGGGCGTCATACATAAGCTGTGCTTATCCTAGTCATTGCCGCGCGTGGGCTTTACCGCAAGATGCTGGGGTTTCATTCTCGAAGCCAGCACTCTCGCATAAACATCCACTATGGAATGCCGCGATCACATGAAGCGCAAGAACATTCTTTTCATCATGGCCGATCAAATGGCCGCGCCAATGTTGCCGTTCTACGGCCCATCGCCCATCAAACTGCCCAATCTCAGCCGCCTCGCCGAACAAGGCGTGGTGTTCGACTCCGCCTATTGCAACAGCCCCCTGTGCGCGCCGTCGCGTTTCACCCTGGTCAGCGGCCAGTTGCCGAGCAAGATCGGCGCCTACGACAACGCCGCCGACTTCCCCGCCGACGTGCCGACCTACGCCCACTACCTGCGCCGCCTCGGCTATCGCACCGCTCTGTCGGGCAAGATGCACTTCTGCGGGCCAGACCAGCTGCATGGCTACGAAGAACGCCTGACCAGTGACATCTACCCCGCCGACTACGGCTGGGCAGTGAACTGGGATGAACCGGACGTGCGCCCGAGCTGGTATCACAACATGTCGTCGGTGCTGCAAGCCGGTCCGTGCGTGCGCACCAATCAGCTGGATTTCGACGAAGAGGTGGTGTTCAAGGCCCAGCAGTACCTGTTCGACCATATTCGCGAGGATGGCGACCAGCCGTTCTGCCTGACCGTTTCGATGACTCACCCACACGACCCGTACACAATTCCCAAGGCTTTCTGGGATCTGTACGACGATGCCGACATCCCGCTTCCTGCAACGCCGAATCAACATGAACTCGATCCGCACTCGCAGCGTTTACTCAAGGTCTACGACCTGTGGGACAAGCCGCTGCCTGTGGACAAGATCCGCGATGCCCGCCGCGCCTATTTCGGCGCCTGCAGCTATATCGACAGCAACGTCGGCAAACTCCTGAAAACACTCGAGGAAACCGGGCTGATCGATGACACCATCATCGTGTTTTCCGGTGACCACGGCGACATGCTCGGCGAACGCGGCCTCTGGTACAAAATGCACTGGTATGAAATGGCCGCCCGGGTGCCCCTGTTGATAAGTGCACCGGGGCAATTCGGCGCCGGCCGGGTTAGCGCCAGTGTATCCACGGCGGACCTGTTGCCGACCTTCGTCGAGCTGGCCGGTGGCTCGCTGGAACCGGGCTTGCCGCTGGACGGCCGCTCGCTGGTCCCGCACCTGCAAGGGCAGGGTGGCCACGATGAAGTGTTCGGCGAATACATGGCCGAAGGCACCATCAGCCCGCTGATGATGATTCGCCGTGGCGCCTACAAGTTTATCTACAGTGAAGACGACCCTTGCCTGCTCTTCGATGTAGACAATGACCCTCGCGAACAGGAAGAACTCAGCCATTCGCCACAACATCGCCAGTTGTTCGACGATTTTCTCGCCGAAGCGCGGACCAAATGGAACATTCCAGCGATTCACCAGCAGGTGCTCGCCAGCCAGCGACGCCGGCGTTTCGTGGCCGAGGCGCTGACCCTCGGCAAGCTGAAGAGCTGGGATCACCAGCCGCTGGTGGACGCCAGTCAGCAGTACATGCGCAACCACATCGACCTCGACGATCTGGAGCGTAAAGCACGTTATCCACAACCCTGCCAAAACCAATAATGTTAAGGGGAAGTCCATGCAAAGGTTATCCACAGTACTGACGGTCGGGCTCCTGGCCCTGGGCAGCGCATCGGCGTTTGCCGATCAGAGTTGCGAGACGGTGAAGATGGCCGACCCGGGTTGGAGCGACATCGCCGCAACCAACGCCATCACCGGGTTTCTGCTGGACGGCATGGGCTACAAGGCCAAGGTCGACACCCTCGCGGTACCGATTACCTTTGGCGGCCTCAAGGATGGCCAGGTCGATGTGTTCCTGGGTAACTGGATGCCGGCGCAGCAGGGTTTCTACGACAAGTTCGTCGCCAACGGCGACGTCACGCAACTAGCGAAAAACCTCGATGGCACCGAATTCACCCTCGCGGTTCCGGACTACGTGTGGGACGCGGGTGTGCACAACTTTGCCGACCTGAACAAATACGCGGACAAGTTTGACCACAAGATCTACGGTATCGGGTCCGGCGCTCCGGCGAACATCTCGCTGCAGGAAATCATCAAGAAAAACGATTTCGACATGGGCCAGTGGAAACTGGTCGAATCCAGCGAGCAGGCCATGCTGGCGGAAGTGTCCCGCGCGGTGAAGAAACAGAAATTCGTGACCTTCCTCGGCTGGACCCCGCACCCGATGAACGTGCAACTGAAGATGCATTACCTCAAGGGCGGCGAGAAATACTTCGGTGACACCGGCAGCGTCCACACCCTGACCCGCAAGGGTTATGCACAGGCCTGCCCGAACGTCGGCAAACTGCTGACCAACCTGAGTTTCACCCAGGACATGGAAAACAGCATCATGGCCGAGGTGGTGAACAAGAAAGTCAGCAATGCCGACGCGGCAAAAGCGTGGATCAAGGCCAACCCGGCGGTGCTGGACAAGTGGCTCGATGGCGTGAAGACCGTGGACGGGCAGGATGCGTTGCCGGCGGTTAAAGCCAAACTCTGAACCTGAGTCAGAACCGGTTTATCTGGCAAAGGGGCTTCCTGTGGCGAGGGGGGCTTACCCCCGTTGGACGGCGCAGCCGTCCCAAAACCATTGAATGTGGGTAATCAGTTAGATCGCATTCAATGGTTTTACGATCGCTTCGCAATCGAACGGGGGCAAGCCCCCTCGCCACAGTAAGCTGCCTGGCCACAATGATTGTGTTGTCCTGCTACCCTTGCGCAAAATCCCCGACCGAGAGGACCCATGGCCCTTCCCAGCCGCCATTCACTCTTCCCTTTCCTCACCTGGCTACCCCGGCAAACCCGCGCCAGCGTCGGGCGTGACCTGATCGTTGGCCTCAGCGGCGCGATTCTCGCGTTGCCGCAATCCATTGCCTACGCGCTGATTGCCGGCCTCCCACCAGAATACGGCCTCTACGCCGCAATCATCCCGGTGCTGATCGCCTGCCTCTGGGGTTCGTCGTGGCATTTGATCTGCGGTCCTACAGCGGCCATCTCGATTGTCCTGTACGCCAGCGTCAGTCCGTTGGCCGTTCCGGCGACGCAGGACTACGTCACCGTGATCCTGTTGCTCACCTTCCTGGCCGGGATTTTCCAGTGGCTGCTGGGATTGCTGCGCTTCGGCGCCCTGGTGAATTTCGTCTCGCACTCGGTGGTACTCGGCTTCACCCTGGGTGCTGCCGTGGTGATTGCCATTGGTCAATTGCCTAACCTGCTGGGGCTGGATTTGCCCAGCCAGGCCACCGCGCTGGATAGCTTCATCATGTTGTTGCGCCATCTCGGCGAAATGGACAAACCTTCGCTGGCGCTAGGGCTGGCGACAGTGGTGGTGGGCGTGATCCTCAAGTTGTGGTTGCCACGCTGGCCGACGCTGTTGATCACTCTGGTGCTTGGCGCATTGCTGGTCTGGCTTTGGCCATCGATGTTCGGCCACGTGCAACTGGTCAGCGCCTTCACCGGCAAGCTGCCACCTTTCAGTCCGTTGCCGCTGGATCTCGATCTGATCCTGCGCCTGCTGCCCAGCGCAGTGGCGGTCGGCATGCTCGGGCTGGTCACCAGCCTGTCGATTGCCCGCTCGATCTCGGCACGTTCGCAGCAATTACTCGAGGCCAACCAGGAAGTTCGCGCCCAGGGCCTGTCGAACATCGTCGGTGCGTTTTTTTCCGGATCGCTGTCGGCAGGCTCTTTCACCCGCTCAGGCCTGAGCTATGAAGCGGGGGCCTGTTCGCCCCTGGCCGGGATTTTTTCGGCGTTGTGGGTGGCGCTGTTTGCGATCTTCGGCGCGAGCCTGATCGCGCACATCCCGATTCCGGCGATGGCCGGGAGTATTCTGCTGATCGCCTGGGGACTGGTGGACCATCGCGGCATTCGCGCGTTGTTGCGGGTCAGCCGCGCCGAATTTGTAGTCATGGCCCTGACCTGCGTCGCCACGCTGCTGCTGGAATTGCAGACGGCGATCTACGCCGGCGTGCTGGCCTCGCTTTTTTTCTACCTCAAGCGCACATCGCAACCACGGGTGCAGCATGTGCGAGATGGCGAGGAAGACATACTGCGAGTGGGCGGTTCGATCTTTTTCGGCGCCAGCCATTACCTGCAAGTACGCCTGCAACGCATGCATGGCGCGCGGGTAGTGATAGAGGCGCAGCAGATCAACTTCATCGACTATTCAGGGGTAGAGATGCTGCATCAGGAAGCGCGACGCCTGCTGCGTCAGAATCGCAGCCTGACCTTGCGCCGGGCCCGGCCGCAGGTGGTGGAAGAGTTGAGGAAGCTGGAAGGGGCGCAGAAATGCCCGATCCGGTTTGAGGATTGAAACACCGCCCTCTGTAGGAGCGAGCTTGCTCGCGAAAAACCTGAGGGCGCCGCTGGGCATCTGGTTTTGCGCGTTATCGTTCACGACCTTCGCGAGCAAGCTCGCTCCTACAGTAGGTTATAGGGCCAACTGCCGGCGAAGTTCAGCCAGCACCGGCGCCGTATCCGGGCGCACTCCGCGCCACAGGAAGAACGCCTCCGCCGCCTGCTCGGCCAGCATCCCCAGACCATCCATCGCCACCGCAGCCCCGTGTTCGCTGGCCCAGCGGCAGAACGAAGTCGGCTCCTTGCCGTACATCATGTCGTAGCACACCGTCTTGCCCGGTTCGATCAGGCTGGCAGCAATCGGCGGCACATCGCCCGTCAGGCTCGCGGAGGTCGCATTGATGATCAGGTCTACAGACTCCTGCAACCAGTCGTAACCACTGGCCGAGACAGGCCCCAGATCGCAGAACAACTCGGCCAGCAACTCGGCCTTTTCCACCGTGCGGTTGGCGATGATCACCGATGCCGGTTGCTCGCCCAGCAACGGTTCGAGGGCACCGCGCACCGCGCCGCCAGCGCCGAGTAGCAGGATGCGTTTGCCCTTGAGGCTGAATCCGGCGTTGACCGTCAGGTCGCGCACCAACCCGGCACCGTCGGTGTTGTCGCCCAGCAGACTGCCATCAGCCAGTTTGCTCAAGGTATTGACCGCGCCGGCGCGCTGCGCCCGCGCCGTCAGGCTGTTCGCCAATCGATAGGCCTCTTCCTTGAACGGCACCGTCACATTGGCGCCGCGCCCTTCGAGGAAAAATGTCCTGGCACAGGTGGAAAAGTCGTCGAGTGGCGCAAGCAGCGTGTTGTAGTCCAGCTTTTGCGCGGTCTGCTCGGCGAACAGGCGATGGATCAACGGCGACTTGCTGTGGCCGATCGGGTTACCGAATACGACATAACGGTCCATCGGGATTCCTCGTTCAGGCTTCGGCCAACCAATCGCGGTCTTGCAGGAAGTACTCGGTCAGGCGCGCTTCTTCGCTGCCGGGTTCGGCCTTCCAGTCGTAACCCCAGCGTACTTGCGGTGGTAGAGACATCAGAATCGATTCGGTACGCCCGCCCGATTGCAGGCCAAACAGCGTGCCACGGTCGTAGACCAGGTTGAATTCAACGTAACGACCACGGCGGAACTCCTGGAACTCGCGCTGTTTTTCAGTAAACGCATCGTTCTTGCGGCGCTGCACGATCGGCAGATAGGCGTCGATGTACGCGTCACCGATGGCACGCATGAAAGCGAAACTGGTATCGAAGTCCCACTCGTTCAGGTCGTCGAAAAACAGCCCGCCGATGCCGCGCGGTTCGTGGCGGTGCTTGATGTGGAAGTAGCTGTCGCACCAGGCCTTGTAGCGCGGGTAGACGTCCGCGCCGAATGGCGCGCAGGCCTGTTCGGCGACACGGTGCCAGTGGATGCAGTCTTCTTCATTGCCGTAGTAAGGCGTCAGGTCGAAGCCGCCCCCGAACCACCAGACCGGTTCTTCACCTTCTTTTTCGGCGATGAAAAAGCGTACGTTGGCGTGGGAAGTCGGCACATGCGGGTTGTGCGGGTGAATCACCAGCGACACGCCGAGGGCTTCAAAGCCACGGCCGGCCAGTTCCGGTCGATGAGCGCTGGCAGACGGTGGCAGACCGCTGCCGAAGACGTGGGAAAAGTTCACGCCGCCCTTTTCAATCACTGCGCCGTTTTCGATCACGCGGGTGCGACCGCCACCGCCGGCCGGCCGGGTCCAGGCGTCTTCGACGAATTGCGTGCCACCGTCTTCGGCTTCCAGGGCGGCGCAAATACGGTCTTGCAGGTCGAGCAGGTAGGCTTTTACGGCCTCGGTGCGGGTCGTCATGTCATCACCTTGAATCGGGCAAAACTACGCGGCGCTCCATTGGAGCGGGGGGCCAGCGCAAATGGGCCCGTAGCATACCATCGCAAGTCACCCCGTCGCAGTTGACGAAGATCAAGCTTAGGAGTCCGATAGGGAGCTTGGTAAAACGACCTATGGAGAGTTCTGATGGCAAAGCGAATCCAGTTCCGCGCCCATGGCGGTCCCGAAGTGCTCGAGTATGTGGATTACCAACCCGCCGAGCCCGGCCCGAAGGAAGTGCGCGTGACCAACAAGGCCATCGGCCTGAACTTCATCGACACCTACTACCGCAGTGGTCTTTATCCGCCGCCGTCCCTGCCGTCGGGTGTCGGCTCGGAAGGTGCCGGCGTAGTCGAGGCGGTGGGCAGCGACGTGACCCGCTTCAAGATCGGCGATCGCGTGGCCTATGGCAGCGGCCCTCTGGGCGCCTACAGCGATGTTCACGTCTTGCCCGAGGCGAATCTGGTGAAACTGCCGGACGCCATCAGTTTCGAACAGGCCGCTGGCGTGATGCTCAAAGGCCTGACCGTGCAGTACCTGCTGCGTCAGACTTATGAACTCAAGGGTGGCGAAACCATCCTGTTCCACGCCGCGGCCGGCGGGGTCGGTTCCCTGGCGTGCCAATGGGCCAGGGCCTTGGGCGTGAAGCTGATCGGTACGGTCAGCTCGGCGGAGAAAGCCGCACTGGCCAAGGCCAACGGTGCCTGGGCGACCATCGACTACAGCCATGAAAACGTCGCTCAGCGTGTGCTGGAGTTGACCGATGGCAAAAAAGTCCCGGTGGTGTACGACGGCGTTGGCAAGGACACCTGGCTGACTTCACTCGACAGCGCCGCGCCGCGTGGGCTGGTGGTGAGTTTCGGCAATGCGTCCGGCGCGGTCGACGGCGTGAACCTGGGGATCCTGGCGGGGAAAGGCTCGCTGTACGTGACCCGGCCAACCCTGGGCACTTATGCGAACAACGCCGAGAACCTGCAACGCATGGCCGACGAGTTGTTCGAGATGATCATCAGCGGCAAGCTGACCGTGGAGATCAGCCAGCGTTATCCACTGGCTGACGCGGCGAAGGCGCAGACCGAGTTGTCGGCGCGGCGCACGACAGGCTCGGTTGTTTTGTTGCCCTGAGATTTTCGCTGACTGTCAGGGCCCCTTCGCGAGCAAGCCCGCTCCCACAATAGATCTCCAGTGAACATAGAGTTTATGTTCGACACAGATCAAATGTGGGAGCGGGCTTGCTCGCGAATGGCCTCAATGCAGTATCAGTCCGGGCGCACGACGGTGCCGGTCGCCAGATCGCGAATCACGCTCGGGTTCTTGCGTCCGCCCAACATCCCGCCGAGCACCAGATCGACCTGGCCACGGAAATACTGCTCGACGCGAATCCGCGTACGCGCTGCCGGGCGCCCCTGCGGGTTGGCCGACGTCGACACCAGCGGCCCGACCAGCGCGCACAAGTCCCGCACCTGCGGGTGATCGCTGACCCGCAGCGCCACGGTTTCATGCACCCCGGTAATCCACTCGGGCAGCAGGTTCTGGTGCGGCACCAGCCAGGTGTTCGGCCCCGGCCAGGTGCTGGCCATGCGGTCCATCCACAATTCGGGGAAGTCTTCGAAGAGGAAATCGAACTGACGGATGTTGTCGGCGACCAGGATCAGTCCTTTATCCACAGACCGGCCCTTGATCAGCAGCAGACGCTCCACCGCTTCCTCGTCCCACGGGTCACAACCCAGGCCCCAGACTGCTTCGGTTGGGTAGGCAATCACCGCCCCTGCGCGAATTGCTTGCGCGGCTTGTTGCACACGCCAACTGTTGACCATGAAAAACTCTCCAGAATAAGGCTCTGCGCAGTTTACCGATCTTGCTCATAAAACCTAGCTCACCCGTGCAAACCAGCGCCCGCTTTCGCAAACGGCATGACCGTCCATTTCCAGTTCCGTCAGCGCCGCCAGCACTTTCGGCAAGGCCCAGCCGCTTGCGCCTGCCAGTGCTTCACTGGTCAGAGGCGCGGCATGCAGCAACTTCAACAGAGGGTGAGTCGTTTCAGCGGTGAAGGACTCTGTGGATAACGGCAGCCGTTGCCAGCCGCGCAAGGCCTCGAGAATATGTTCGATGGTTTCCACCAGCACCGCACCATCTCGGATCAATTGATGGCAGCCGCGGGCGCCGGGATGATGGATCGACCCGGGAATCGCAAATACCTCGCGTCCGTGTTCGCCGGCCAACCTCGCCGTAATCAGAGAACCACTGGCGACACTGGCCTCGACCACCAGCACGCCAAGGGACAAGCCGCTGATGATCCGGTTGCGTCGAGGGAAGTTGCTGGCGGTTGGGCCTGCATCCAACGGGAACTCCGAAAGCACGGCACTGCCCGAGGCAATCATCGCGTCCGCCAGGCGCCGATTACGCTGTGGATAAAACTTTTCAAGTCCCGTGCCAAGTACACCGACCGTTTGCCCGCCAACGTCCAGGGCGGCCTGATGTGCGGCAGCGTCGATGCCCAGGGCCAGGCCGCTGGTGATGACAAAACCGGCGCCGGCCAGGCTGCGGGAAAACGCGGCAGCGGTGTCCATGCCCGGGCGCGATGCGCGACGACTGCCGACCATCGCCAATTGCGGCTTTTCCAGGATGCCCGGATTTCCGGCAACGAATAACAGTGGCGGCGCATCGCTGATTTGCGCCAGCAGCGCCGGGTAGTCAGGCTGGTCCCACATCAGTAAATGCTGGGCCGGACGCTCTAGCCAAGCCAATGCGTGGGCGGCGCCATCACGGGTTTCAGTGCTGCGTCTGGCCTCCGTACACGCCAGAGGTAAACCCAGCGCGCGCCAGGCACTGGCCGGTGCACTGATCGCTTTGGACGCCGAGCCAAAGGCTTCAAGCAGCTTCTTGAACCGTGCCGGGCCGAGCTCAGGCAGGCGATGCAAACGCAAACGGGCTTCCAGTTCCGCAGGGGAAACCGGTGTAACGGCAGACAGAGACATGGATCATCCTTGATCGTTATGAGCACCCGTACAAACGGGAATAAGCTGTGGATAACTCTGTTGGTAACTTGTGAAGCAAACTTACGGATTTCGCACCTTGTCCATCACCGACAGCGAGCGCGAAGCACTCAGCACCAACCCATAACTGAGTTTGTCGTAGGTACGGAAAACCATCAGCAGACCGGCGCGCTCATCGGGAATTTTCAACGGCTGGCCGGTGATCCGGTCACGCACGGTTTCGCCGGTCTTCATCACTGCCAGCAGGTTGCCTTCGGCCAGTCCGTCGCGCTGCCCCTTGTTCAGCGTAACCACGTCCAACTCGCCGATCTGCGTGACCCCGCGCGGCACATCGATGATCAAACCGCTGATTTCGTGGCTCGGTGCGCTGGGTGTGAAGGTCGAGTTGATCGAGCGCTCTTCGCCACTGAACAGGCGGTCGCCGAGGCGGACTTCCTGGGTCGTACGTTGCAACGCCAGCGTGGCGACGTCACCTTCGATGGCCACGACCTCACTTGCGCCGATTTCGTCGGCGTTGACCCCCAGGATTTCCTTGCTCTGCGGATCGGTGTAAACCTTGCCCTGGCGGAAGATGCCGTACACCGGCTGCGCCGGATCGAAATGGCCGCGGGCAAAGATGCGGTCACCCGCGCCGCTGAGTACGCGTTCGGCATCGCCGGCAACGATATAGGGCGCCTTGTCGAAATCCTCGGTCTTGTCGACGATGCGGTTGTTCAGCAGAAAGCTGTTGATCGATTTCAGCGCGATGCTGGGGATAGCCTCGGTCACCGGGCTGCTGCGCACCTGGGGCGACAGCTTTATGGTGGGAATATCTTCCCGAAGTTGCACTTGCCCGTACGCCAGACCGGCCGAGACCAGAAGCGGCAGGGCGAGTAGTGATTTCCTCATGCGGTGAATCCCTTTATTATGTGCGTTCGCGTGAAACGCCAGAGCCCTCGGTGGCTCGCTCCCGGCTTGCTTATCGAAAGAAGGGAGCTACGTTTTACAACGGTAGCCTGCAATTCTTCGGACCCGCCAGGCCATCGACCCGACCTTACTTCACACGTGCACTAATCAAGCTTATGGCCATTTTAAACATCCTCGAATTCCCTGATCCGCGTCTGCGCACTATCGCCAAGCCAGTGGCCGTAGTGGACGACGAAGTGCGTCAGTTGGTCGACGACATGTTTGAAACAATGTATGAAGCGCCTGGCATCGGCCTCGCCGCGACCCAGGTCAACGTGCACAAACGTATCGTCGTGATGGACCTCTCCGAAGACCGCACTGAGCCTCGCGTGTTCATCAACCCCGAGCTCGAACCGCTGACCGACGACATGGGCCAGTATCAGGAAGGCTGCCTGTCGGTGCCGGGCTTCTACGAAAACGTCGATCGCCCGCAACGGGTCAAGGTCAAGGCGCTGGACCGCGACGGCCAGCCATACGAACTGATCGCCGACGATTTGCTCGCGGTGTGCATCCAGCACGAATGCGACCACCTCAACGGCAAATTGTTCGTCGATTACCTGTCCACGCTCAAACGCGACCGCATCAAGAAGAAACTGGAAAAGCTTCATCGCCAGAACGCCTGATGCCCATCTTCAAAGGCTTGCTGCGGCAAGCCTTTTTCTTTTCAAGAGACGTCACCCATGACTGAGCCACTGCGCATTGTCTTTGCCGGCACCCCGGAATTCGCCGCCGAACACCTCAAGGCCCTGCTGAGCAGCCCTTATGAGATCGTCGCGGTCTACACCCAACCGGATCGTCCGGCCGGTCGCGGGCAAAAACTGATGCCGAGCCCGGTCAAGCAGCTTGCTCTGGAGAACAACATCCCGGTGTTGCAGCCGCCCACCTTGCGCAACGAAGACGCGCAAGCTGAACTGGCTGCACTGAAACCGGACTTGATGGTGGTGGTCGCCTACGGCCTGATCCTGCCGCAAGTGGTGCTGGATATTCCGCGCCTGGGTTGCATCAACAGCCACGCCTCGCTGCTGCCGCGCTGGCGTGGTGCGGCGCCGATCCAACGCGCCGTGGAAGCGGGGGACGCCGAAAGTGGCGTGACCGTGATGCGCATGGAAGCCGGCCTCGATACCGGGCCGATGCTGCTGAAAGTCACCACGCCGATCAGCGCCGCAGACACCGGCGGCAGCCTGCACGATCGACTGGCCGAAATGGGCCCGCCGGCCGTGGTCCAGGCGATTGTCGGCCTCGCTGCCGGCACCCTGGAAGGCGAAGTGCAGGACGACAGCCTGGCCACCTACGCGCACAAACTGAACAAGGATGAAGCACGCATCGACTGGAACCGCCCGGCGGTTGAGCTGGAGCGTCTGGTCCGTGCCTTCAACCCGTGGCCGATCACCCACAGCACCTTGAACGGCGAAGCCCTGAAAGTGCTGGCCGCGCAACTTGTCGAAGGCAAAGGCGCTCCGGGGGAAATCCTCGGCGCCAGCAAGGACGGACTGATCGTCGCCTGCGGCGAACAGGCCTTGTGCCTGACCCGTCTGCAATTGCCCGGCGGCAAGGCGCTGAACTTCAGCGATCTGTTCAACAGCCGCCGTGAGAAATTCGCCACCGGCACTGTCCTCGGTCAAGCGGCGGACGCTCAATGAATCCGCGTCTGGCCGCCGCCAAGGCACTCGCCGCTGTCCTGAGCGGCAAAGCCTCGCTCAACAGTTCGCTGCCAACGCAACTGGACAAGGTCGAGGACCGTGATCGCGGCTTCACCCAAGACCTGGCGTTCGGCACCGCACGCTGGCAACCACGCTTGTCGGCACTGGCGGCCAAGCTGCTGCAGAAACCGTTCAAGGCTGCCGATGCCGATGTCGAGGCGCTGCTGCTGGTCGGTCTCTATCAACTGCTCTACACCCGCGTCCCGGCCCATGCCGCCATCGGTGAAACCGTCGGTTGCGCCGACAAGCTGAAAAAGCCCTGGGCCAAGGCGTTGCTCAACGCTGTGCTGCGTAATGCTCAGCGCGAAAGCGAAACGATTTTCGCCGAGCTGGAGCGCGATCCAGTGGTGCGCACCGCTCACCCACGCTGGCTGCAGAAATCCCTGAAGGCGTTCTGGCCAGAGCAATGGGAAGCCATCTGCGCCGCCAACAACGCGCATCCGCCGATGATCTTGCGGGTCAACCGTCGCCATCACACCCGCGATGCCTACCTCGGTTTGCTGACTGATGCCGGCATTGCCGCCACAGCGTGTGTCTACAGCCGCGACGGCATCGTGCTCGAAGCGGCCACCGATGTGCGCAGCCTGCCGGGTTTCGCCGAAGGCTGGATCAGCGTGCAGGACGAAGCCGCGCAACTGGCCGCCGATCTGCTGGATCTCGCGCCGGGCCAACGGGTGCTGGACGCCTGCTGCGCACCGGGTGGCAAGACCTGCCATATTCTCGAAGCCGAGCCGAAACTGGCCGGCGTAGTAGCGGTGGACCTGGAAGCCAAGCGCCTGGTGCGGGTGCGGGAAAATCTCGAACGCCTGAAACTCAGCGCCGAACTGATCGCCGCCGACGGCCGCGACATCCAGGTATGGTGGGACGGCAAGCCGTTCCAGCGCATCCTGCTGGACGCACCATGTTCGGCCACCGGTGTGATCCGTCGTCATCCGGACATCAAGCTGACTCGCCAGCCCGACGACATCGCCGCGCTCGCGCTGCTGCAAGGCGAACTGCTCGATGCCATGTGGACCACGTTGGAGGTGGGCGGCATTCTGCTGTACGCCACTTGCTCCACGCTGCCGACCGAGAACACCGAAGTCATCGCAGCCTTCCTTGCCCGCACGCCGGGTGCCCGTGAACTGGACCTCGCCACGGCGGCCGGCATCAAGCAGCCCCATGGTCGCCAGTTGCTGGCCCAGGAAGGTGGCCACGACGGGTTCTACTACGCCAAGCTGATCAAGATCGCCGCCGCTCGCGGTTAAACGGATTCAATGGAGTGACTGGATGAAAATCATCATCCTCGGAGCAGGGCAGGTCGGTGGTTCGCTGGCGGAACACCTGGCCAGCGAAGCCAACGACATCACCGTGGTCGACACCGATGGCGAACGCCTGCGCGACCTTGGTGACCGCCTGGACATCCGCACGGTGCAGGGTCGTGGTTCGTTCCCGACCGTGCTGCGCCAGGCCGGGGCCGATGACGCCGATATGCTGGTCGCGGTGACCAACAGCGATGAAACCAACATGGTCGCCTGCCAGGTCGCCCACACGCTGTTCCACACGCCGACCAAGATCGCCCGGGTGCGCGAAGCGGCGTACCTGACCCGCGAAGAGCAGTTGTTCCAGAACGAAGCTATTCCGGTGGACGTGCTGATCAGCCCCGAACAGGTGGTCACCAACTACATCAAGCGCCTGATCCAGCATCCGGGCGCCTTGCAGGTGATCGACTTTGCCGAAGGCAAGGCGCAACTGGTGGCAGTGCGGGCTTATTACGGCGGACCGCTGGTAGGCCAGCAACTGCGGCAGTTGCGTGAACACATGCCGAACGTGGAAACCCGCGTTGCAGCAATTTTCCGTCGTGACCGGCCGATCCTGCCCCAGGGCGATACGGTGATCGAGGCCGACGACGAGGTGTTTTTCATCGCCGCCAAAGCGAACATTCGCGCGGTGATGAGCGAAATGCGCCGTCTCGACGAAACCTATAAACGCATTGTCATCGCCGGCGGCGGACAGATCGGCGAGCGTCTGGCCGAGGCCATCGAAAGCCGTTATCAGGTGAAAATCATCGAGATGAACCCGGCACGCTGTCGTCATCTCTCCGACACACTGGACAGCACGGTGGTGTTGCAGGGCAGTGCTTCGGACCGCGACCTGCTGATGGAAGAGAACATCGCCGATGCCGACCTTTTCCTGGCCCTGACCAACGACGACGAAGCCAACATCATGTCGTCGCTGCTGGCCAAGCGCCTGGGTGCAAAGAAAGTGATGACCATCATCAACAACCCGGCCTATGTCGACCTGATCCAGGGTGGCGACATCGACATCGCCATCAGCCCGCAACTGGCGACCATCGGCACCTTGCTGGCCCACGTGCGCCGGGGTGACATCGTCAGCGTGCACTCACTGCGCCGGGGTGCGGCAGAAGCCATCGAGGCGATTGCCCATGGCGATGCGAAATCGAGCAAGGTGATCGGCAAGGCCATCGAGAACATCGGCCTGCCGCCGGGCACCACCATCGGTGCGATTATCCGCGACGAAGAAGTGATCATCGCCCACGATGACACCGTGATCGAAGCGGGCGACCATGTGATTCTGTTCCTTGTGGATAAAAAGCATATTCGCGATGTGGAGAAGTTGTTCCATGTGGGGTTGAGCTTCTTCTGATCCTGATTTTGTGTTGGCCTGCCTTTGTAGGAGCGAACTCTGCTCGCGATGGTCGTAAACGATAATGCTGGAAACCAGACACCCCGTGTCGCTCTCAGGTTCATCGCGAGCAAGCTCGCTCCTACATGAAATCAACACCTGACGCCCCAAAGAAAAGGAACCACCCATGATCGAATCCCTGGAAAAAATGCTCGCCAAGGGTGTGGATAACTCCTTGCTGCGCTTCGGCCTGGGCAAGGGTTATCTGGATCTGGGGGAGAACACCAAGGCCGCGGAGCACTTCCAGCGCTGCGTCGAATTCGATCCGAAGTATTCGGCGGCGTGGAAACTACTGGGCAAGGCCCATCTGGCGCTGGCGGACTTTGCAGCCGCGCGGCAGGCCTGGGAACAAGGCCTGGAAGCCGCTCGCGGCCATGGCGACAAGCAGGCAGAGAAGGAAATGACCGTGTTCCTGAAGAAACTCGAGCGTCAGGCGCACTGATCAGAGATAACGCAAACCGATGCCCTCGGCATCCACCAGCACCACTTCCATACGCACCCGCGGCGCGCCTGTGGGTAAGTCTTGCACCTGGCCGTAGACCACCGTGCCCCGGGGCAGCGCCGACAGTTGCGGATGCTTGACGTAGACACCGGTGGTCGACAGGTTGCGGGTCTGGCCCAGGCAATCGCCGATGCTTTCGTGACTGATCTTGATGCGAAATGATTTGCGGTGTTCGGACATCTTCTGCGCCCTTGAATGAACGGCTGTGGATACGTGTAGGAGCGAGCTTGCTCGCGATGAATGCAAGGGCGCCGCGTTCAACCTGGCAGCCCACGTCATCATTAACGTCCATCGCGAGCAAGCTCGCTCCTACAGGTTATCCACAGAGTGTGCCAAGTAAGTCAGTACCAGCGCTCTTCACCCGGTGGACGCTTCTTGAAGCGCTTCATGCTCCACATGTACTGGCTTGGGTAGGCCCCGACATAACGCTCGACCACTTTGCTCATGGCCGCACAGGACTCTGCCGTATCGGTGCTGTACATGGCCTCGGGCGCGGCTTCGAGGATCACTTTGTAGCCCGAACCGTCCGGCAGGCGCAGGGCATGCAGGAACACGCCAACCGCTTTGCCGCCGGCGAGCATGTTCGGCACGAACTTGCTGGTCAGTGCCTGGGTGGCGAAGAACGGCACGAAGATCCCGGCGGATTCGGACGGTTCCGGGTCAGCGGGGATGCCCACTGCACCACCTTTGCGCACTTCCTTGATGACACTGAGGATGCCTTCCTTGGTGGAGGCGGCGACCTTGTTACCCAACTGCACCCGCTGCTTTTGCAGCAATTCATCCACCGCCTTCAACTTTGGCGGACGATAGAAAATAATCGGTTTGCACTGACTGCAATAGAAGTGGTTGAGCACTTCCCAGTTGCCCAGGTGACTGGTGATGCCGACCACGCCTTTGCCGGAGGCGAGGGCGTCCTTCAACACGTCGAGGCCTTCGACCTCGCGCACCAGGTCGATGGAGCGCTGTGCCGGCCAGATCCAGGCGCAGGCGCTTTCGGTCAAGGACTTGCCGATGTCCTTCAGGCTTTGGCCCACCAGGCGTTCACGCTCGGCGGGGTCCATGTCCGGAAAGCACTTGGACAGGTTGATCCGTACCACGTCACGGGAACGATTCGGGGTTTTCCACATGACCCAGCCAATCGCCGAGCCCACGGCTTGCACGGCCCGCCACGGAAGCAGGGCAAACAGCCGCAGAGCGCCTACCAGCAAGGCGCCTTTCAACTTATCCACAGGTCACTCCTGATCTTGTGCTGTGCGCGAGGCGGCTATTCTAACCGCCGTTCGCCAACTGCGCGTAGCGGTCGCAATCGCGGGTGTGATCCATGACCATGCCCGAGGCCTGCATCAGCGCGTAGCAAATGGTTGGCCCGACGAAGGTGAAACCGGCTTTTTTCAGGCCTTTGCTCATCTCGACGGCAATCGGCGTGACGGCCGGCACTTCGCTGCGATCCTTGAAATGATTGATCACAGGCTTGCCACCGATGAACGACCAGAGAAACGCCACCGGGTCCTCCAGCGCCAGCCAGGCCTGGGCATTGCGCCGGGCCGCGTTGAGCTTGAGGCGGTTGCGGATGATCCCGGGATCGAGCATCAACTCGTCGATTTCGGCATCGCTCATCTGCGCCACGCGCTGGACATCAAAACCAAACATCACCTGACGATAATGCTCGCGTTTGCGCAGCACGGTGATCCAGGAAAGCCCGGCCTGGAACCCTTCGAGCAAAAGCAACTCGAACAATCCCTGCGCATCGCGTAGCGGCGTGCCCCACTCCTGATCGTGATAAGCCATGTATAGCGGATCTTCGGAACACCAAAAGCAGCGTGGCATAAGGCTCCAGGGGGCGTGCGCAGCCATGAATCGGGTATACTCCCGCTCTTTAAATCGCAGCCCAAGAAACAGGTGAATTTCGTGAGCCAGCCTACGCCAGCCGTGCGTACCTTCCAAGACTTGATCCTCGCCCTCCAGCAATACTGGGCCGAGCAAGGTTGTGTGGTACTTCAGCCCTACGATATGGAAGTAGGCGCCGGCACTTTCCACACTGCAACATTCCTGCGCGCCATCGGCCCGGAAACCTGGAACGCCGCCTACGTGCAGCCAAGCCGTCGTCCGACTGACGGCCGCTACGGCGAAAACCCGAACCGCCTGCAGCACTACTACCAGTTCCAGGTGGTCCTGAAGCCGAACCCGGACAACTTCCAGGAACTGTACCTGGGCTCCCTCAAGCATGTCGGCCTGGACCCGCTGGTCCACGACATCCGCTTCGTCGAAGACAACTGGGAATCGCCGACCCTCGGCGCCTGGGGTCTGGGCTGGGAAGTCTGGCTCAACGGCATGGAAGTGACCCAGTTCACCTACTTCCAGCAAGCGGGCGGCATCGAGTGCTACCCGGTGACCGGCGAGATCACCTACGGTCTCGAGCGTCTGGCCATGTACCTGCAAGGCGTGGACTCGGTCTACGACCTGGTCTGGGCTGACGGTCCGTTCGGCAAAGTGACCTACGGCGACGTGTTCCACCAGAACGAAGTGGAGCAATCGACCTACAACTTCGAACACGCCAACGTCGACAAGTTGTTCGAACTGTTCGATTTCTACGAAAGCGAAGCGAAGCGCCTGATCGAGCTCGACCAGCCGCTGCCGTTGCCGAGCTACGAAATGGTGTTGAAGGCTTCCCATACCTTCAACCTGCTGGATGCGCGCCGGGCGATCTCGGTGACCGCGCGTCAGCAATACATCCTGCGTGTACGCACCCTGGCGCGTTCCGTTGCGCAAGCCTACCTGCTGGCTCGCGCCAAGCTGGGCTTCCCGATGGCGACCCCGGACCTGCGTGATGAAGTACTGGCCAAGCTGGAGGCTGCACAATGAGTGCTCTGGATTTTCTGGTTGAACTGGGCACTGAAGAACTGCCACCCAAAGCCCTGAACACCCTGGCCGAGGCGTTCCTCGCCGGTATCGATAAGGGTCTGCAAGCTGCCGGCCTGAACTACGAAACCAAAACCGTTTATGCCGCCCCGCGCCGCCTGGCCGTGCTGATCACCGCACTGGCCACCCAGCAGCCGGACCGCAGCATCAACCTCGATGGCCCGCCACGTCAGGCCGCGTTCGATGCCGAAGGCAACCCGACTCAGGCAGCCCTGGGGTTTGCCAAGAAGTGCGGCGTCGAGCTGAGCGAAATCGATCAGAGCGGCCCGAAACTGCGCTACAGCCAGAGCATCGCCGGCAAGCCGACCGCGAGCCTGCTGCCGACCATCGTCGAAGATTCGCTGAACGACCTGCCGATCCCGAAACGCATGCGTTGGGGTGCACGCAAGGAAGAGTTCGTGCGTCCGACCCAATGGCTGGTGATGCTGCTCGGTGACCAGGTCATCGACTGCACCATCCTCGCGCAGAAGGCTGGCCGTGACTCCCGTGGCCACCGCTTCCATCACCCGGAAAACGTGCGCATCGGTTCGCCGTCCAGCTACCTGGCCGACCTGCGTGCCGCCTACGTGCTGGCCGATGCCAACGAGCGTCGCGAGATCATCAGCAAGCGCACCGAAGAACTGGCTACCCGTCAGGAAGGCACGGCAATCGTACCGCCAGCCCTGCTCGACGAAGTGACCGCACTGGTCGAATGGCCAGTGCCGCTGGTGTGCTCGTTCGAGGAACGCTTCCTCGACGTGCCGCAAGAAGCCCTGATCACCACCATGCAGGACAACCAGAAGTACTTCTGCCTGCTGGATGCCGACGGCAAGTTGCTGCCACGTTTCATTACCGTGGCCAACATCGAAAGCAAAGACCCGCAGCAGATCATCGCCGGTAACGAGAAAGTGGTTCGCCCACGCCTGACCGACGCCGAGTTCTTCTTCAAGCAAGACAAGAAGCAGAAACTCGAGGACTTCAACCTGCGCCTGCAGAACGTGGTGTTCCAGGAAAAACTCGGCAGCGTCTACGACAAGGCCGAGCGCGTATCCAAGCTGGCCGCGTTCATCGCCCAGCGCATCGGCGGCAACGCTGCGTGGGCAGCCCGCGCTGGCCTGCTGTCCAAGTGCGACCTGTCGACCGAGATGGTCGGTGAGTTCCCGGAGATGCAAGGCGTCGCCGGTTACTACTACGCCCTCAACGACGGCGAGCCGGAAGATGTCGCCCTGGCCCTGAACGAGCAGTACATGCCGCGCGGTGCTGGCGCTGAACTGCCGTCCACCCTGACCGGTGCGGCCGTGGCCATCGCCGACAAGCTCGACACTCTGGTCGGCATTTTCGGTATCGGCATGCTGCCGACCGGCAGCAAGGACCCGTATGCCCTGCGCCGTGCGGCACTGGGCGTGTTGCGCATCCTGATCGAGAAAAAACTGGATCTGGACCTGACCGACGCCGTGGCTTTCGCCGTGGATGCGTTCGGTACCAAGGTCAAGGCTGCCGGCCTCAATGACTCGGTGCTGGAGTTCATCTTCGACCGTCTGCGTGCCCGTTACGAAGACGAAGGTGTCGACGTCGCCACCTACCTGTCGGTACGTGCCCTGAAGCCAGGCTCGGCCCTGGACTTCGACCAGCGCGTGCAAGCGGTAGAGGCCTTCCGCAAATTGCCGGAAGCCGCTGCCCTGGCCGCGGTGAACAAGCGCGTGTCGAACCTGCTGAGCAAGGTCGAAGGCTCGGTGCCTACCGTCGTGGAAGCCAAGTACTTCGACAATGCCAACGAGTTCTCCCTGTACTCGGCGATCCAGCAGGCTGACCAGGCTGTACAGCCAATGGCCGCCGCGCGTCAGTACAGCGAATCCCTGGCACGCCTGGCTGCACTGCGCGAGCCGGTGGATGCGTTCTTCGAAGCCGTGATGGTCAACGCGGAGGACGCAAAAGTCCGCGCCAACCGTTATGCGTTGCTGGCGCGCCTGCGTGGGTTGTTCCTCGGCGTCGCCGACATTTCGCTGCTGGGTTGAGGGACTGCTGTTGAAACTGCTGATTCTCGATCGGGACGGGGTGATCAATTACGACTCCGACGCTTACATCAAGTCGGTGGAGGAGTGGATTCCGCTCCCTGGATCGATCGAAGCCATCGCGCAGTTGAGCAAGGCCGGCTGGACGGTAGCGGTCGCTACCAACCAGTCGGGCATCGCTCGCGGCTATTACGACCTCGCCACTCTGGATGCCATGCACGAGCGCTTGCGCGCGCTGGTGGCGGAGCAGGGCGGTGAGGTCGGGCTGATCGTCTACTGCCCCCACGGGCCGGACGAAGGCTGCGATTGTCGCAAGCCGAAACCCGGGATGTTGAAAACCATCGCCGCTCATTACAACGTGTCGCTGACCAATCTCTGGTTCGTCGGCGACAGCCTTGGTGACCTGGAAGCCGCCAAAGCCGTCGATTCACAGCCAGTTTTGGTAAAGACCGGGAAAGGCGAAAAGACTTTGGGCAAGACCCTTCCGGCAGGCACATTGATTTTCGACGATTTGGCGGCGATTGCCGCAGAACTTATCCACAATTAAAGTGCTTCGATTGTTCCTGACCAAGGATTGATCGGGAGTGCGCTTTATATAAGGCGGGCAATTCCCGCAACGGTAAACGTCACCATGTCGATATTGCAGGCGATCAGAACCTTCCTCTTTTACCTGCTGCTGGGCACCAGCTCCTTGCTGTGGTGCAGCCTGAGTTTTTTTATCGCGCCGTTCCTGCCCTTCAAGGCACGTTATCGCTTCATCAACGTCTACTGGTGTCGCTGTGCCTTGTGGCTGAGCAAAGTGTTTCTGGGTATCCGCTACGAAGTGAAGGGTGCCGAGAACGTGCCTGAACGGCCTTGCGTCATTCAGTCGAACCACCAGAGTACGTGGGAGACATTCTTTCTCTCTGCTTACTTCTCACCGCTGAGCCAGGTGCTCAAACGTGAACTGCTCTATGTGCCGTTCTTCGGTTGGGCCATGGCCATGCTGCGACCGATCGCCATCGATCGCGACAACCCGAAAGCCGCACTCAAGCATGTGGCGAAGAAGGGCGATGAACTGCTCAAGGACAATGTCTGGGTGCTGATCTTCCCTGAAGGCACGCGTGTTCCTTTCGGCACCGTCGGCAAGTTCTCCCGCGGTGGCAGTGCATTGGCGGTCAACGCCGAATTGCCGGTGCTGCCGATTGCGCACAACGCCGGCAAGTTCTGGCCGAAAACCGGTTGGGCGAAGAAGCAGGGCGTCATTACCGTGATCATTGGCGAGCCGATGTATGCCGCAGGCACCGGACCGCGAGCCATTGCTGAATTGAACGACCGGGTCCAGGCGTGGAACGAGCAGATGCAACGGGAAATGGGCTCGCTGCCACCGGCTCCGCAAGCACCGGTTTCAAACGATCAGGTGACTGTCTGAGATTCTGTGGATAACCTGTGTACCGTTTCATCGAAAACCGTCGTTTTTTACACGTAACTTTATGATTCTTTTACATATTTCTTTGAATGATAAAAATCATAAAAACGTGCATAAGTTTTTTTAGGACGTAAAAAAACCGGCTGATATAGCCGGTTTTTTTATGTCCGGAGCAATCCGCCGATTGTCGATATGACAGCGCGACCCGAACGTGCGCTTTCATTCAGTAAACAGCGGGAATTGCAGCTTGAATGTCGTGCCCCGACCCACCTCGCTCTGACACTCGATTCGCCCACCGTGCCGATCCACAACGGCTTTGACCATCGACAATCCCAACCCCACGCCATCGATACCCTGGGCAGAAGAAAAGCGCCGGTACTGGCTGAACAATTCAGGTAACTCCTCAGCGGCGATGCCTTTGCCCTGATCGATGAGCTCACAGGTCAGCCAGCCGTCGCGTTGGCTGACGCGCAAACGGATGCGAGTACCTGAAACACTGTACTTGATGGCATTTTCCAGCAGATTGAACAACGCCCGAGTCAGCAGCGCCTGATCCGCCAAAACCAGGCTTTCCTGTGCCTCCTCTTCCACCTGATGAACCAGTTCGATCTGTTTCAACTGCGCGATGGGCAGCGCTTGATCGAACACATCCAGCACCAGCATCGCAAACAGGCTCGGTTGAAACTGATAAGCCTCGGACTCGGCTCTCGCCAATTGAACGAAACCGTCAGTCAGTTCCAGGGCCCGGCGTACCTGTAGCTCGATTTGATCAAAGAGCGGCGAATCACCGCCCACTTGATGACGATGGACGTCGAGCAAGGCGAGAATGGCCGAGTGAGGCGCCCGCAGGTCGTGAGACAGGAACCGCAACAGGACCGCGCGCTGCTCCTCCGCATCGCGCTCGACACTCAAATCAGTCAGGTTCCATAGCCAGCCAACCGGAATCTCGCCGTCTACCGGTAACAGCTCGGCACGCTCCAGACGCAGACTGCGCTCCTTGAGGTCGCGAAACTCCAGCAGGGGAAGGGACGATAAAGACGAGCCCGCCCCACGGCTCATATCTGGATAACCGAGCTGTTCAAGTCGCTTGAGTACATCATCACCAACCAGATCCCCGCCAAACAGGTCACGGGCCTTGCGGTTGCCAAGCAGAATCTGCCCCTGTGGATCGGTGATCAACGTGGCCACCGGCAAGTATTCCAGGCCGTCGGCGATGAATCGATGGGTATCGCGGGTCAGGCTCATGGCTTGTTCCAGCGCGATGATCTGTTTCTGCAAACGGTCGCCACCGGGATACCGGGCACGGCGGCGCTCCGGAAACACTTTCGGCTCGCTGTCCAGCCGCGCCAACTCCCAACCGAAATAGGTCAGCACCACACTCAGGCGCCGCCAGTTCCAGATCAGATAACCAAACAGCATCCCCAACACCGCAGGTGTCGGTGACCACCACCAGCGCTTGAACTCTGCAAGGCCGGCACTGGTCAGCAACGCACACGCCATTCCCGTGAGCGTCAGCCACAGCGCCAGTCTCGGGCGCCACAGCAACAGCCCGAGCACACATGTCACCAGACCAAGGGAAAGCAATGCGCTCAAGCCTGGGGAAACATCGCCCAGGTTGATTTGCGCGCGATAGGACAGCAACGTCGTCAGCGGCAGCAGCACAAGACTTATCCACAACCACTCGCGCACCAATTGCCGAAACAATCGCTGTACCTGGCTGGGTTCTCGGCTTTCACGGCGGCGTTGGTCAAACATGGCCAGCAGGGCAGGGCGGGGGGAATGGTTTCATGGTTCCTACGTCTGAGGCATCGACCCAAAGAATCATAGCGGACGCTGCGACCAACGGCGGGCCACTTGCTTTCACTGTATCGATTGAGCCGCTATCGTCGATAAAGAGCTGCCCAAGCGACAAGGAATCACCGTGTATGCGTGTTGCGATTCTGGACGATGAGCCCGCCGAACTGCGCCGGGTCGAACAAACCCTGCAACAGATGGCCGAAGCCGGAGAGCAGCCATGGTCGCTGCACAGCTTCGAACGGGGCGAAGACCTGTTGCGCCAGCTGCGCCGGGAAACCTTTGACCTGCTGATCCTCGACTGGCAACTGCCCGACCTCACGGGATTGTTATTGCTGCAATGGACTCGCGAACACATGGACGCTCCTCCAGCGGCGATCATGCTCACCAGCCGCGACGGCGAAAGCGATATCGTTCAGGCCCTGAATGCAGGCGCCGATGACTACGTCAGCAAACCATTCCGCCCTAATGAACTGAAGGCCCGTGTTGGCGCAGTCCTGCGCCGCCATGGCCAGCAGCGCCTGGCTGCTGAAGTGTTGAGCTTCAATGACCTGGTTTTCGACGACGCCGAACTGACCGTCACTCGCGACGGCAAACCAATCGTCATGACCGAACGCGAATACCGCCTGGCGCATTGCCTGTTCAGCAACCTCGGCCGACCGCTGTCGCGGGATTACCTGTATGAACGATTCTGGCCACATGAGGAAATGTCGTCGTCACGGCCGCTGGACACCCACATCTATCGCCTGCGCAACAAGCTCGGCCTGACAGCGGATCGCGGTTGGCAGTTGCTGACGATTTATGGGTATGGGTACCGGTTGGAGAGTGTGGCGTCGGCGAGCGAGTGAAACGCTGGCCCTGACAATCCCTGGAAACACAGATGCCGCAAAACCTGTAGGAGCCGGCTTGCCGGCGATGGACCCAAGTACGCCCTGTTTACCCAATTAACACGCGTTATCGCTAACGATCATCGCCAGCAAGCCGGCTCCTACAAGGACGCTGCCCAGGCTGAAAATGAACTGACCAAAAAAAAGGCCAATGCAAATGCATTGGCCTTTTCGTGGCACCGACCTGGATCAGAAGTCCAGGTTGGACACCGCCAGGGCGTTGCTCTCGATGAAGTCACGACGAGGTTCGACCGCATCACCCATCAGGGTGTTGAAGATCTGGTCCGCGCCAATGGCGTCTTCGATGGTCACTTTGAGCATCCGGCGCTGACTTGGGTCCATGGTGGTTTCCCACAGCTGATCCGGGTTCATTTCGCCCAGACCTTTGTATCGCTGGATGGTGTGACGCTTGGTGCTTTCCGCCATCAGCCATTCAAGGGCTTCCTTGAACTCGGTCACCGGCTTCTTGCGCTCGCCACGCTGGATGTACGCGCCGTCGTCGAGCAGTGTGCTCAGTTGAGCGCCTAGCGAAACGACAGTCTTGTAATCATTGCTACCGAAGAAGTCGCGATTGAAGGTGACGTAGTTCGACAGGCCGTGGGAGATCAGTTCGACCTCTGGCAGCCAGACGTTACGTTCACGGTCTTCACGCAGGCTGGCTTTGTAAACCAGGCCGGACTTCTCGACGGTGCGCAGGCGAACTTCGTACTGAGCCAGCCAATCTTGCATTGCTGCGTGATCGGACAGTTGTTCCATGCTCACCGCTGGAAGGTAGATGAAGTGCTCGGTCAGTTCCTGTGGGTACAGGCGCGACAGACGCTTGAGGGTCTTCATCACCAGACGGAAATCAGTCACCAGGCGCTCAAGCGCTTCACCGGAGATGCCAGGAGCTTCTTCGTTCAGGTGCAGGCTCGCATCTTCCAGGGCCGACTGCGTCATGTACTCTTCCATGGCGTCATCGTCTTTGATGTATTGCTCTTGCTTGCCTTTCTTGACCTTGTACAGCGGTGGCTGGGCGATGTAGATGTAGCCGCGCTCGATCAGTTCCGGCAACTGACGGAAGAAGAAGGTCAGCAGCAGGGTACGGATGTGCGAACCGTCGACGTCAGCATCGGTCATGATGATGATGTTGTGGTAACGCAACTTGTCGATGTTGTACTCGTCACGGCCGATACCGCAGCCCAGCGCGGTGATCAAGGTGCCCACTTCTTGCGAAGAGATCATCTTGTCAAAACGCGCCTTTTCGACGTTCAGGATCTTGCCCTTCAGCGGGAGGATGGCCTGGGTCCGACGGTTACGCCCCTGCTTGGCGGAGCCGCCAGCAGAGTCACCTTCCACGAGATACAGTTCGGACAGGGCAGGGTCTTTTTCCTGGCAGTCAGCCAGTTTGCCCGGCAGGCCGGCGATATCCAGCGCGCCTTTACGACGGGTCATTTCACGGGCTTTACGCGCCGCTTCACGAGCACGCGCCGCATCGATCATCTTGCCGACAACCAGCTTGGCTTCGTTCGGGTTTTCCAGCAGGAAGTCGGAGAAGTACTTGCCCATTTCCTGTTCGACCGCGGTCTTCACTTCGGAAGACACCAGCTTGTCTTTGGTCTGGGAGCTGAACTTCGGATCCGGCACTTTCACCGAAATGATCGCGGTCAGGCCTTCGCGGGCATCGTCACCGGTGGTGGCGACTTTGTGCTTCTTCGCCAGGCCTTCCGCTTCGATGTAGGTGTTCAGGTTACGCGTCAGCGCGGAACGGAAACCCACTAGGTGAGTACCGCCATCGCGCTGTGGAATGTTGTTGGTGAAGCACAACAGGTTCTCGTTGAAGCTGTCGTTCCACTGCAGGGCGATTTCCACGCCGATGCCGTCTTCGCGCTGGATGTTGAAGTGAAACACCTGGTTGACCGCAGTCTTGTTGGTGTTCAGGTATTCAACGAACGCACGCAGGCCGCCTTCGTACTTGAACAGTTCTTCCTTACCGCTGCGCTCATCCTTGAGGACGATGCCGACACCGGAGTTGAGGAACGACAGTTCACGAATCCGCTTGGCCAGGATGTCCCAGCTGAAGTGGATGTTCTTGAAGGTTTCAGCCGATGGCTTGAAGTGAATCTGCGTACCGGTTGTCTCGCTCTCACCAACGATTTTCATCGGCTCTTGCGGAACACCGTGGACGTAAGTCTGTTCCCAGATCTTGCCGCTGCGGCGCACCGTTAGAACAAGCTCTTTGGACAGGGCGTTCACCACCGACACACCTACACCGTGCAGGCCGCCGGATACTTTGTAGGAGTTGTCGTCGAACTTACCGCCGGCGTGCAGCACGGTCATGATGACCTCGGCTGCCGAAACGCCTTCTTCCTTGTGCACGTCTACCGGGATGCCACGGCCGTTGTCGCGAACGGTGATGGACTCATCCGGGTGGATGATGATGCTGATGTCGTCGCAGTGGCCGGCGAGAGCTTCGTCGATCGAGTTATCGACCACTTCGAACACCATGTGGTGCAGACCGCTGCCATCATCGGTGTCACCAATGTACATACCGGGACGTTTGCGTACGGCATCCAGGCCTTTCAGCACTTTAATGCTCGTTGAGTCGTACGTATTTTCTTCGCTCAATGCCTTCACTCCCGATGGTCGTGGGTCTGGGTGATACGGCCCTGTTCCACGTGGAACAGAGCGACTGGCGTTTCCGTCTGCCAGCCTTCCCTCAATAATTCGTGATCTACACAGGTGATAAATACCTGGCAGCGTAAGTCTTCCAACAAGCGGCAAAGCGCGCGACGGTGGTGCTCGTCCAGCTCGGACGGCAAGTCATCCACCAGATAAATACACTGACCGCGCCGAGCCTGGCTGACCA
Organism: Pseudomonas sp. P5_109; assembly: GCF_034009455.1. Taxonomy (NCBI): domain Bacteria; kingdom Pseudomonadati; phylum Pseudomonadota; class Gammaproteobacteria; order Pseudomonadales; family Pseudomonadaceae; genus Pseudomonas; species Pseudomonas sp. P5_109. The sequence continues at coordinate 3,552 of NZ_CP125380.1, read as the reverse complement.
GGTGCCCCTGGGCAATCCGTAATGCGCAAACCACCAACTTCTGCTGGCCACGGGACAAGATGTCCGCGGCATTGTGTGCGCCCAGTCTGAGGCGCAAATCAGCACGTTGTGGTCCGGCCTGGGTATGCCCTATTTGCTGGTCTCGTTGCAGAGATCCGGCGAGCACAGCACTCAGTTCACGGTCCTTGTCCCAGCCGCGGTAATAGCTGAGCGTCAAGCCTTCAAGCTCAACCAGTTCGCTCAAGGTTTGTTCAAAGACTGGTTTCAAGGCTTTGATATAAGCGCGGCGGTATTCATCAATTTCGGCGCTGGCCTGGCACAATTCCCTGTCCCAAACCGCTTGCGAAACGGCGTCAAGTGTACCATGCCGCAGCCAAGAGTTTCTCTGGCGCAGGGCCTTCTGCAAGCGCTGCCAGGTTGACATGAAGCGCGGTTCCACGTGGAACACGCCCCAGTCGAGAAACTGTCGGCGAATCTTCGGCGCACCTTCCAGCAGCCGGAAGCTGTCGGGGTTAATCAGTTGCAGCGGCAAGATCTCGGCCAGTTGCGCGGCGCTGCGCGCATTCTGCCCATCGATACGGATCTGAAATTCGCCTTGGCGATCCCGTGAAATGCCCAAGGCGCTATGCCCGCCCTCCGCCAGCTCAACCTGGCCAAATACCGTACAGGCCAGCTGCTCGTATTGAATGACCGGCAATAGACGGGTGCTACGAAACGAACGGGCAAGCCCCAGCAGATGGATGGCTTCCAGAACACTGGTTTTGCCGCTGCCGTTGGCGCCGTAAAGAATATTGATGCGGGGGGAGGGGGAGAGGGTCACCGGGTGCAGATTGCGCACCGCGGTGACCGAGACGCGACTTAAGGACATCTAGCTTCTGCTGAGCATGATTACAGACGCATCGGCATGACGACGTAGGCCGAGTCGTCGTTATCCGATTCCTGCACCAGCGCACTGCTGTTGGAGTCGGACAGGATCAGACGAACCTGCTCGGTGGTCATCACGCCCAGTACGTCGAGCAGATAGCTCACGTTGAAGCCGATTTCCAGGGAGCCGCCGTTGTATTCAACGCCCACTTCCTCTTCCGCCTCTTCCTGCTCCGGGTTGTTCGCCTGGATCTTCAGCTGACCGCTGGCCAACTGCAGACGGATACCACGGTACTTCTCGTTGGACAGAATCGCGGTACGGCTGAACGCTTCGCGCAGGGCCTGGCGATCGCCAAGTACCAGTTTGTCGCCGCCTTTTGGCAGAACGCGTTCATAGTCCGGGAATTTGCCATCAACCAGCTTCGAGGTGAAGGTGAACTCACCGGTGGTGGCGCGGATGTGGTGCTGACCCAGCACGATGCTGACATTGCCGTCCGGCTCGGTGAGCAGGCGTGCCAGTTCGAGGATACCTTTGCGCGGCACGATGACCTGATGCCGATCCGGCTGACCGATATCGGCCTGCATCGAGCACATGGCCAGACGGTGACCGTCAGTGGCCACGGCGCGGATCACGCCTGCGGAAACTTCCAGCAGCATGCCGTTGAGGTAGTAACGCACGTCCTGCTGGGCCATGGCGAAGCTGGTGCGTTCGATCAGACGACGCAACTTGCTTTGCTCCAGGCTGCAGGTCAGCGAACCCGGGCCTTCTTCCACGGTAGGGAAGTCGTTGGCCGGCAGCGTCGACAGGGTAAAGCGGCTACGGCCAGCCTTGACCACAAGCTTCTGCTCATCGACCTTGATATCGATCAGCGCATCGTTCGGCAGGCTCTTGCAGATGTCCATCAGCTTGCGCGCCGGCACGGTGATGGAACCCGGATCCGCCGGCTCTTCGAGTTGAACACGACCGACCAACTCGACTTCCAGGTCGGTACCGGTCAGCGACAATTGCTGGCCTTCGACAACCAGCAGCACGTTGGAGAGCACCGGCAAGGTCTGGCGGCGTTCGACGACGCCTGCGACCAGTTGCAGGGGTTTCAACAGGGCTTCGCGTTGAATGGTGAAATGCATGGTCTAGTCCCTTGCCTTAATTAGCTGCGCTGGTGTTCATCAAGTGGTCAGTGTACGCAGCAGGTTCTTGTAGTCCTCGCGGATGTCCGCGTCGGATTCCTTAAGTTCGTTGATCTTGCGGCAGGCGTGCAAAACAGTCGTATGGTCGCGGCCGCCAAACACATCGCCGATTTCCGGCAGGCTGTGGTTAGTCAACTCTTTGGACAAGGCCATTGCAACCTGACGCGGACGTGCGACCGAGCGAGAACGACGCTTGGACAGCAAGTCGGAGATCTTGATCTTGTAGTACTCGGCGACCGTGCGCTGAATGTTATCCACAGAGACCAGTTTATCCTGCAACGCCAACAAGTCCTTAAGGGATTCGCGAATTAGCTCGATGGTGATATCGCGGCCCATGAAGTGCGAGTGGGCGATCACGCGCTTGAGCGCGCCTTCCAGCTCACGGACGTTGGAGCGAATGCGTTGGGCGATGAAGAACGCGGCATCGTGAGGCAGCTCGACTTTGGCCTGATCGGCCTTCTTCATCAGGATTGCCACGCGGGTTTCCAGCTCCGGCGGCTCGACCGCTACGGTCAGGCCCCAGCCAAAGCGGGATTTGAGGCGTTCTTCAAGACCTTCGATTTCTTTCGGGTAGCGGTCACTGGTGAGAATGACCTGCTGGCCACCTTCGAGCAGGGCGTTGAAGGTGTGGAAAAACTCTTCCTGGGAACGCTCCTTGCGGGCGAAGAACTGAATGTCATCGATCAGCAACGCATCGACCGAACGGTAGAAACGTTTGAACTCGTTGATCGCGTTCAGTTGCAGGGCCTTGACCATGTCCGCCACGAAACGCTCGGAATGCAGGTAGACCACCTTGGCATTCGGATTCTTCTTTAATAGATGGTTACCCACAGCGTGCATCAAGTGAGTTTTACCCAGGCCGACGCCACCATAAAGGAAGAGCGGGTTGTAACCGTGCTTGGGGTTGTCCGCTACCTGCCAGGCGGCGGCACGCGCCAACTGGTTGGATTTACCCTCAACGAAGTTCTCGAAGGTAAAGGTGCGGTTCAGGTAACTGGTGTGCTTGAGCGCACCTTCGACCTGCACGGTACGTTGCTCGGCGCGCACCGGGGCCTGTTGCGAACTGGCGCCGGCCATTGGGTCGAAACTGTCACGGGAAGGCTCTTCCTCGGTGACTTCAGCCACTTTTTGCGTGGCGCGCTTGGTCGACGCTGCGGCAAGTGCTGGCGGCGGACTGGCGGGCGCTTGAGCAGCCTGGGCCTGGGAAGCCGCGGCAGCCAGGGGAGCATTGGGCGCGGCACGCGGTGCCGAACTGCGTTTGCTGCCTATTAATAAGGAAAGCGCAGGCGCCATGCCATCGCCGTGCTCATCGAGCAATTCGAGAACACGCCCCAGGTATTTTTCGTTGACCCAGTCCAGAACAAAACGATTGGGCGCATAGACACGCAACTCGTCGCCTTCGGCTTCGACCTGTAGTGGACGGATCCAAGTGTTGAATTGTTGGGCAGGCAGCTCATCGCGCAGAAGCTCCACGCACTGCTGCCAAAGTTCCACTGACAC